>NZ_CP137891.1:3000000-3185123 GCF_033547075.1 Flavobacterium ardleyense
AACAGTAACTCCTTTACATCCTTCTTCCCAAGCTGTTCTGTATAACTGATCTACTAAATCTTCGGTAGCGTCATTCGGAACGTTGATTGTCACTGAAATTGAGTGGTCAATCCATTTCTGAATTGCTCCTTGCATTTTCACTTTACTCAACCAATCAACATCATTTGAAGTTGATTTATAGTAAGGTGATTTCTCTATAATCACATCCAACTCTTCGTTAGAATAATTGATAGTCGTATCTAAGTTGTTTATTTCCATCCATAATTTAAAATTATGGTGAAATACAACATACTCTTCCCAAGAATCTCCTACTTCATCGACAAAATCAATACGAACATCTTTATCGTTTGGATTAACTTTTCTTCTTCTTTTGTAAACTGGCATAAATACCGGCTCAATTCCCGAAGTTGTCTGAGTCATCAAACTTGTACTTCCTGTTGGCGCAATTGTAAGAAGTGCAATATTTCTACGACCGTGCTCCATCATATCGTTGTATAAAGCTGGATCGGCATCTTTAATTCTCATTAAAAATGGATTGTTCTCTTCTCTTTTTGAATCATATATTGCAAAAGCACCTCTTTCGGCAGCCATTTCTACAGAAGCTCTGTAGGCAGCTAGTGCTAGAGTTTTGTGTACTTCTACAGAGAAAGCAGTTCCTTCTTCGCTAGCATATCTAATTCCCAAAGCGGCAAGCATATCACCTTCGGCAGTGATTCCAACCCCTGTTCTTCTTCCTTCTTCAGCTTTGATTCTGATTTCTGTCCAAAGATTACGTTCTGTTCTTTTGATTTCTTCATCTTCGGGATCGGCATTAATTTTTGCTAGAATTGCATCAATTTTCTCCAATTCAAGATCGATGATGTCATCCATCATTCGTTGCGCTTTGTTCACGTGTTTTTTGAAAAGTTCAAAATCAAACGAAGCTTCTTTTGTAAACGGATTGTTTACGTAAGCAAATAAATTGATTGCAAGAAGACGGCAAGAATCATAAGGACATAGTGGAATTTCGCCACAAGGATTTGTAGAAACAGTTTCGTAACCTAGATTTGCGTAGCAGTCAGGCAATGATTCATTGATAATTGTATCCCAAAACAAGATTCCTGGCTCTGCAGATTTCCAAGCATTGTGGACAATTTTTGACCAAATTCTACGAGCTTCCACATCTTTTGTGAAGGCAGGATTATCGCTGTGAATAGGATATTTTTGAGTATATTTTTCGTCATTTTTTACCGCTCTCATAAAGGCGTCGTCAATACGAACCGATACGTTTGCTCCGGTGATTTTACCTTGCTCTAATTTGGCATCGATAAAATCTTCTGAATCTGGGTGGTTTATAGAAACTGACAACATCAAAGCTCCACGACGACCATCTTGCGCTACTTCTCTAGTTGAATTTGAGAAACGCTCCATAAACGGCACAAGACCTGTAGAAGTTAATGCTGAATTTTTTACCGCCGATCCTTTTGGACGAATGTGAGAAAGATCGTGTCCTACTCCACCACGGCGTTTCATTAGTTGGACTTGCTCTTGGTCAATTTTCATAATTCCGCCGTAAGAATCACTTTTTGATCCATTACCAATTACGAAACAATTTGACAAAGAAGCTATTTGATAAGGATTTCCAATTCCAGTCATTGGACTTCCTTGCGGAATGATATAATTGAAATCCTTGATTAGGTCAAAAATTTCATCTTCGCTCATTGCATTTGGATAGCGAACTTCAATTCTTGCAATCTCACTTGCAATACGACGGTGCATATCGTTTGGAGATAATTCGTAGATATTTCCATCAGAATCTTTTAAAGCATACTTATTAAGCCACACTCTAGCGGCCAAATCATCCCCTTTAAAGTAATCTAAAGACGCCTTAAAAGCTTGATCGTTAGTATATTTTGTAGATTTTTCTGCAGCAATAACATTTTCCATAGGATTAATTTTTGGTAGACAACAAAGTTACCAAAACTTCAACATTTTTTACTTGAAAAATTTAAAGATATCAACAAGTTATCAAATTTATTTTGCAATTTGTTGATTTTCAGATGTTTATTAAATATTGAGTAGCGAAAAGTTTACAAATTTTTTTACTTTGATATTTTCCTAGCGATTTTAAATATTTAATTTTACACTAACAGCCGTTAGGAAAACCGCAAAAAAAATCCAAAAAAAATCCCGAAACAGAGGCGTTTCGGGATTTGATTGAGAATATATAATAACCTAATTTTTTACAGGAATATTTTCTAAAATTTCTACAAGATATTTCCAGAATTTTTGAGATGATTTTATAGATGCACGTTCATCTGGAGAGTGAGCTCCTTTGATCGTTGGTCCAAAAGAGATCATATCCATATCTGGATAATTCGTTCCTAAAATTCCACATTCTAGACCTGCGTGACAAGCTACAACATCTGGTTTATCGGTATTTTGTTTCTGATAAATATCAACTAATACATCCAAAATTTCAGAATTTACATTTGGAGTCCATCCTGGATAAGATCCGCCAAATTCAACTTCGCATCCAGTTAATTCAAAAGCAGAACGAAGCGCATTGGCCAAATCCATTTTTGAACTTTCTACAGATGATCTGGTTAGACATTTAATTTCTACAGTTCCGTCTTTAATAACAACTCTGGCAACATTATTAGAAGTTTCTACAAGATCTTCCATATCTGGACTCATTCTGTAAACTCCGTTGTGTGCTGCATAAATTGCTCTAACAACTCCTTCTTGAACTCCTAGAGCCATCACTTTTGCTGGAGTATCGCATTTTTCGATGGTAATCGAAAGATTTGGCTCCATTGTATGCAATTCAGATTTGATATCGCCAATTACTTCCTGCATATCAAAAACGAAAGCTTCGTCATAAATCCCCGAAATAATTACGGTGGCATTACTTTCTCTCGGAATCGCATTTCTCAAACTTCCTCCATCAACTTCTGCAATCTGAAGTCCGAAGTTTTCAAACCCATCAAATAATAAACGGTTCATAATTTTGTTGGCATTCCCCAATCCTTTGTGAATATCCATCCCGGAGTGACCTCCGTTAAGACCTTTCACCGAGATTTTATATCCAACTGAATTTTCTGGTGTTTCTTCTTCCTCGTACCCGCGAGTAGCCGTTACATCAATTCCTCCGGCACAACCAATATCAATTTCGTTATCTTCTTCTGTATCAAGATTTAAAAGTATTTCTCCTTGCAGAATTCCACCTTTAAGATTCAAAGCTCCCGTCATTCCAGTTTCTTCGTCAATTGTAAACAAAGCTTCGATTGCAGGATGCGCAAGATCTTTACTTTCCAAAACTGCCATAATCGCTGCAACTCCAAGTCCGTTATCTGCACCTAAAGTTGTTCCACGAGCGCGAACCCAGTCACCATCAACATACATATCGATTCCTTGAGTGTCAAAATCAAAATTTGTATCGGCATTTTTTTGATGCACCATATCCAAGTGACCTTGCAAAACAATAGGCTTGCGATTTTCCATTCCCGCAGTGGCAGGCTTTCTGATAATTACATTGCGAATTTCATCTTCAAAAGTTTCTAAACCTAAACTCTCTCCAAATTGTTTCATAAACTCAATTACTCTTTCCTCTTTTTTGGAAGGGCGAGGAACTGCATTCAAATCTGCAAACTTATTCCAAAGCACTTTTGGCTCTAAATTTCTAATTTCTTGACTCATATATATGTTTTAAAAAATTTGTGTTAGACAATTCAACAAATATAAGAAACTCAAAAGCAGCAAGATATTATATTCTATTTTTCTTAGTAAAATTCCTTAATTTTAAACTCTCAAATTAATTTTTTCGCTTTCGCTAAAAGACGAATTGGTAAGAGATAATATTTTCAAATGAACCACACTACTTTTAAGAAATACTTCTTGCCTTCGCTACTTTTGATTAGCATCGTTGCAGTTCAGATTTTGTCCGCATTTCCCGAATTTATAGAACGGTACTACAGCAATTTTCTTTTTCAATATATCTCGAAGGGTTTGCGACTGACCTTTGGCAGATTGCCATTTTCGTTTGGTGATGTACTTTATATCTCGATAATTCTCTATTTAATTTACCATTTAGGTATTTCGATAATTCGAAAGAAGAAATGGACACTTAAACAATCACTTTTGAATGTCTTGTCTGTTTTAGGTGTATTCTACTTCCTATTTAATTTTCTCTGGGCGCTGAATTACCACCGACAGCCAATTACCGAAAGACTAAATTTTACTACAGAATATACTTCTGCCGAACTTCTAGTATTCACGAACAAACTAATTCAAAAAACTAACCAACTTCAGGAAGAAATAACTTCAGACAAGGACAAAATCGTACTTATTCCCTACTCTACTTCGGAAATGTACAAATTGAATTTGGCAGGCTATAAAAATTTAGAAAAAGAAAATTCAGAATTTGCTTATTCAACTATTAGTGTCAAAAATTCTATTTTCTCGGTTCCCTTAAGTTATATGGGTTTTGCAGGATATTTGAATCCCTTTACCAATGAAGCGCAGGTAAATACCGAAATGCCAAAATATTCTATTCCAGCAACAGCAAGTCACGAAATGGCGCATCAGATAGGAATAGCATCTGAAAGTGAAGCTAATTTTGTGGGTTATCTATCTACGGTCCAAAATCCAGATTTATTTATCAAATATTCAGGCTATACGATGGCGCTGCGCTATTGCCTCGGCGCTTTAAAATTTCAAGACGAGCAAGAATTTCAAAAGACTTTTAAAACTATCAATCCTGGAATTTTAAAAAACTTCCAAGAAAGTGAAGACTTTTGGAACTACTATTCAGGCAAGACAGACAAATTTTTCTCCATTTTCTACGATAATTTTCTAAAGGCAAACAAGCAAGAAGATGGATTGGAAGGCTACAGCAAATTTGTTGATTTACTGGTTGGCTATTACAAAACAACGGACTTACCTTAAGCCTTTAGCCAAAATTAATTTCACGAAAGTGTAACAAAAAGCTTCAGAAAACTACTAATCAAAATATGACCACGAATACCGAAGCCGATTTCGTTCAGCAATTGAAGGCAAATCAAAACATTGTGCATAAAATCTGCCGTCTCTACACACGAGATCAGGATTCGCACATGGATTTGTTTCAAGAAATCACAATTCAGCTTTGGAAAGCCTATCCGAAATTTCGTGGAGAAGCAAAATTTTCGACTTGGGCATATCGCGTCGCATTAAATACTGCTATAACACTTTACCGCAAAAGTACTCGGACTATAAATACTGTCGAATTTGATTCACAATTTCACATTACAAAATGTGAAGATTATAATTATGAAGAGGAAGAGCAGCTAAAATTGCTGTATCAAGCAGTTTATCAGCTAAACGATATTGAGAAAGCAATCGTTTATATGTATTTAGAAGAAAAGGATTACGCGGAAATTTCTGAGACTTTAGGAATAACGGAGGTCAATGCAAGAGTAAAAGTCAACAGAATCAAAGGGAAATTAAAAAAAATATTAAATCCGTAGAACTAATGGATGAATTGGATTTATTAAAAAAAGATTGGAAGAAAACCAATACTATATTTAAGGAAGTTTCAGAGTTGGAACTTTATAAGATGCTACATAAGAGTTCGTCGTCAATTGTGCAATGGATTCTAATCTTTAGTATCGGTGAGATAATTCTATGGACAGCAATTAGCTTTTATAGTAGTACAGATGATTATTTAAAAAGCATCAACCATCCGGAATTAGAAATATATTTTGATGCAATCAGTATTTTTAATTATGTGATTTCAATAGGATTTATATATTTCTTTTATAAAAAGTATCGACAAATATCAACAGTTTCATCTACCAAAAAGTTGATGAACTCCATATTGAGAACCAGGAAAATTGTAAGATTGTACGTAAAATACAATTTATTTATGATTGTATTTGGTATGTTACTGGGCATTTTTACTGCTTTTACCTACAATCCTGCGATCGTGGGAATGAAAGAGAAAATGCAGTCAGAATCTAGTATGATGGCAGGCGTAATTGTAGGGGTTGTAATCATGACATCAATTATTGTGGGCTTGTTTTGGCTGTTTTACCGCTTGGTTTACGGTAGACTAACTAGAAAACTCCATACAAATTACAAAGAACTGAAGCGTATAGAAATGTAGCGCAGTTGGCTAGTGAACTTTGAGGAAAGATGGGTCTTGCTCAATTGCAAAGGCAACTTTATGAACAATATCATCAATAGAATCATTGTCATAATCAATTATAAGTGGTGGCTTTATTACAATAGATTGCAAAACACCTTTCTTTTTTATGCGAAGTCCTTTCTTGTCAAAAGAGCGTCGGAAACCATCGATTACAATCGGAATAACTATAGGGCGATGTTGCATGATGATATGCGCAGTACCTTTCCGGATAGGGTTGAAAGATTTGGTTGTTCCCTGCGGAAACGTAATCACCCAACCGTCATCTAGCGCAAGTTTTATATTTTCGATGTCATTTGGATTTACATCGCGTTTTACTTCCTCATCCTTACTTCTCCAAGTTCGTTCGACGGTAATAGCTCCAGCATAGCAGAAAATTTTTGGTAGAAGTCCTTTTTTCATCGTCTCCTTAGCTGCTACATAATAGATATTAAGCTTAGGATTCCAGATGTACATCACATTTTTAAGTGTATCTGTTCTTCCTTTTAAACTAGCATTAAAAACGTGAAACATTGCTGCAACGTCGGCAAAATATGTTTGATGATTGGCTACAAATAAGACATTGGAATCTGGCAAATTTTTGATAATTTCTGAACCTTCAATTTTAAGCTCATTAAAACCTTGATATCTCTGATGACTCATAAATCCCAAAATACGAATCAACCATTTTTTTAGAAATAAGATGTGTCCGAATGGATTTCTATCAAAAATTTTCATTTACAAGATTTGAGGTTTCGTATCAAAAGTACGAAAGTGGAAGGCTAAACAATGCTTTTTAAAACATCTTTTAATTCTTGCAAAATCATCGCAGTTGCACCCCAAATAACGGTGCCGTCCATCTTAAAGGCAGGAACTACTACATCTGTAGAGTAACTAGCAGTTACCCGCTGTAAGGTCAAACTATTATCGTCTAAAATATCAGCTAAAGGAAACAGCGCCATTGCCGCGACTTCTCTCGGGTCTGGAATAAATTGAGGTTTTGTATCACAGAATCCTAAAAACGGGTAGACATTAAAATTACTTGGAGGTATAAAGACGCTCGAAAATGAGCAGATAATGTTTATTTGCTCGGGTCTTACTCCAATTTCTTCATGAGTCTCACGCAATGCTGCTTCCAAGATACTTTCATCCTTTTCCACTTTACCGCCCGGAAAAGCCACCTGTGATGAATGAACGCCTTTATAGGAATTTCGCACGATCAATGCAATCATACTAGTATTTTGATCCGGATAGATAAGCATCATCACCGCAGCATCCCTAGCAGCTTTAAGATTATAATCATGATTGAGAAGTTGCAACCTTCTTTCAACCGGAGACATTTTAAGATGCGAATCAGTTGCTGGCAAAGATACTTTCGCTATTTTTGGAGCTAATTGAAGAAATTCATCAAAAGTCATAATTCGGAAATATTTTTGACGAAGTTACAGAAATTGAATTTTAAAAAGTAAAAAAGATAGACGTGTATAGCAGAGAAGAAAATCAAAAGTTAAAAAGAGAGTTTTGGATTGCATTTGCAGAGAAATACCCCCGTAAATGGGTTTTGTATGACACCAAAATCAAAGATTTTTCATTCAAATTTTACGTTGACAATAAAAAAGTTCAAGTTCTAATTGATATTGAGCATAAAAGCGAGGATAAGCGAGTTTTGTATTTTGAAAAACTCGAGTCTTTAAAAAGTATTATACATGAAGAATTTGTGAAAGATCTCGTTTTTGAGAAAGAATATCACTTGGAGACTCAAAAAATCGTTTCTAGAGTTTGGGTAGAAATGAGCGGAGTAAAAGTCAGCAATCGCAGCGATTGGGATCGCATATTTGACTTTTTCTATAAAAACATGGACGGACTGGAGCGATTTTATTTGGAATACGATGATTACATCAAAGATATTTGATAGTGATTCGTCATTTTAATAAATCATTTTTAAGTTTAGCTTCTGATCACTAGTAATTTGAATTGCACAATCAGAAAAAACCGGCGCACTGAATTTTGGCTTAAAATCTCGTGAGAAAGCATATCCCTCTTTGGGAATACCAACCATATTTGTATTCATTTTTCCATCAGAATTTTCGTCGTGGTGAATTGCAATCGCATATTCACCATCAGGTAAATCATTAATTGTAAAATTTGATTTTCCTGTAGAAAGCTTAAACTGCGATAATTTATACTCCCCGCCAGCTTTTGGAAATGATTCTGATCTATTAAATACGGCAATTTGCACAGTGCCCTTCGTGCTTTTCAAGTTTTCTATAGTAATGGTAACCGAATTAGTTGGAGCAACATCGTGAAAAATGGATAAAATAGAAAAGACGAAAAAATATTTTAGGATTGTCATAGTATTGGGAGAGTTAAATTAATTCAGTTATAGGCTCATGGCAATAAAAATGCCAAATAGGAAATTCAACCTAAAAATAAACTTACAAATCCAGAATTTTAATAAAGATTGATAATCGCTAGTTTCTAAAGTAGATCATTATAACTACTTCAAAAACGATTCTTTACCTCATCCAATAAGTCGCAGAATTGGCATACTTTGATTAGAAGACCACCTAATATGTATTGTAATACTCGCATCCTATCTAATTTAACTCACAGTCATCTTACAAAATTTTGACTCTGCTGTTCTATAGTAGTTGAATTTTTAAGATTATAGATCCAAATACTAGGCGAACGTTATCTCAAAGTTAACAAATATTTATTATAAATATCTTCGCTTATAAAATTTAATTTCTACAAGCTATGCTGAATTCTGTTTAAGTTTTATATTTAAGTACTATAAACCAGTTAATGAAATAGTACTGCATCTAACTGCCGTTGAAATTTTAAAGCATAAAAAAAGCCACTTCGATGAAGTAGCTTTTTTTATAAGATGCGTTTGACTAATTTTTTTTGATAAATTCGTCAACGAGTTCTGGAGCCATAATACTTTCAGTAAAAGTATATGCACCTGTTTTAGGAGATCTCACCATTTTGATCGCTTTTGAAAGTCTCTTTGATGTTCCTTGTAAAGTTGCTACGGTTTTCTTTGCCATGAGTAAGTATTATTTAATTTCTTTATGAACTGTTACTCTTTTCAAGATTGGATTAAATTTCTTAATCTCAAGTCTGTCTGGAGTGTTTTTCTTGTTCTTTGTTGTTATGTATCTAGATGTACCTGGTTGACCACTTGTTTTGTGCTCAGTACATTCTAAAATTACCTGAATTCTATTACCTTTCTTTGCCATCTTGCTATATAGTTATTTTGGAAAAGATTATTTAATAAATCCTTCTGACTGCGCTTTTTTCAAAACTGCAGCGATTCCATTTTTATTAATTGTTTTAATTGTAGAACAGGCTACTCTTAACGTAATCCACCTGTCTTCTTCAGCAAGGTAAAAACGCTTTTTCACTAAGTTTACAGAAAACTTTCTCTTAGTTTTATTCATAGCGTGGGAAACATTATTTCCAACCATCGCTCTTTTACCCGTAAGGTCACAAACTCTTGACATTATGCTTATCTTTTATCGTTATTCAAAATCAGGGTGCAAAGTAACAAAAAAGAAACCTATTTAACAAAACAATTAAAGCAGATTTTTTAAAATTTCTTTGCGCAACATCTCTAAGCTTTGATTTACAGCACGATCGATCACTTTTTCTCGAGGCTGTCCAAAGTTAAATTCTTCTACAATCACCTCTTTTGGCGTTGCAATTGCTATAAAAACAGTACCTAATACAGCATCAGAATCACCTTTAGATGGACCAGCATTTCCGGTTGTACTCACTGCATAATCAGTCTTAAACATCCTCTGTACCGATAGCGCCATCTGCCGAGCAACTGCAGAACTGACCACCGAATGCTCTTTGATAAGATCGCTGCTAATTCCTAATACATCGATTTTGATACTAGTGTCATATGGAACAATTGCGCCCTTAAAAAAAGTTGAAGCGCCAGCTAATTCGGTTAAAATTTGTGAGATTTTTCCTCCAGTACAACTTTCAGCAGTAGCCAAACTGAGATTATTTGCTCGCATTAAATTTGAAACAGAAGCTTCTAAAGTTTCATCTTCTTCCATACCAATAATGATATCGCCAATCACCGTTACCAGCTGCGAAATACTTTCTGCTAATAAATCTTTAATCTCCCTTTCCGAATCTCCACGTGCGGATAATCTAAGTCTAACCTTGCCAGCACTAGGTAAATAGGCTAGCTTTATAGTTTCCGGTAAATTATTTTCCCAATCCTCAAGACGTTCCGCGATTAGACTTTCGCCTTGTCCGAAGGTGATGATCGTTTGATGGATAATAACCGATCTTTTATACTCTTTTATTATTTTCGGAATCAATTCATCCAAAATTATGGCTTTCATCTCAAATGGCACCCCAGGAAGCGATACATAGACTGTATCTTGTTTCTTCATCCACATTCCAGGCGCCGTTCCATTTACATTCTTTAATATAATGGCTGTACTTGGCACCAAGGCTTGATCTTTATTAATTCGAGAAATTGGTCGTTTATAATATTCCTCTATTATCTTGGTTACATGAGCTAGGACTTCCTCATTAACAATTAAGGTATCTTCAAAATAATCACAAAATACTTTTTTTGTTAAATCGTCTTTTGTGGGACCCAATCCACCGGTAATTAAAACAATATCAACCTCATTTTGCAATGATTGAAAAGTATGTTTAATTTGTTCAGCATCATCCGAGATAGAAAGAATTGATTTAATCTCAATTCCTATTTTATCTAATGACTTTGCTATAAATTGTGAATTGGTATCCAATATTTGGCCAATCAGAATTTCGTCGCCTATTGTAACAATACTTGCTTTCATAAAACTTGAATAGTGTCAAAATTGCATTTTTACAGGCATTTAAAAATTAATTTAGCGTGAAATCTTTTTTAATTTCTTTTATAGCCTTTTCAATTTGCGTCTCTACTGCCTTATAGGATTCTTTTATTTCTTTTCGCTTGCCTTCACGTTTTGTCCATGCTTCTATTTGCAAGATTTCTTCAAAAGCGATAATTAAGCCCAACAAGTCTAAAGTTGGTTTTATTTTATGCGCAAAGCTATAAGCTTGATAATAATTTTTATCTTTTATTCCAGCTTTAATCTGTTCTAAATCTTGGGGAACTTCAGAGATGAAAAGCTGCAAAATTTGATTGACAAATTCCGGATCATTGTCAGATAGCGCGTAAACTTTGGATAGATTGTAGTGTAATGCCATTATTTTACTTGAATTCTAAATAACTGTTTCTCTTCTAAAAATCCTTCTAATAAATCCTCTGACTTAACAGAAGCAACTCCTTGAGGTGTTCCTGTAAAGATTAAGTCTCCAATTTTTAATGTAAAAAATTGTGAAACGTAAGCGATAATTTCGTCTATATTCCAAAGCATGTTTTTACTTTCACCTGCTTGTACTGTAACACCATTATTGGTAAGTTTAAACTGAATGTTATCAACAGATTGTAAGTCAATTTTATTAATAAAATCTCCAACAACTGCCGAACCATCAAATGCCTTCGCTTTTTCCCATGGCAATCCTTTATCCTTTAATTTTTGCTGAACGTCACGGGCCGTAAAATCAATACCCACCGTGATTTCGTCGTAATATTTATGCGCAAACTTTTTGTCGATATACTTTCCAACCTTATTAATCTTTACAACTAATTCAATTTCGTGATGAACATCCTGACTAAATTCAGGAATCACAAAAGGATGCTGTTTCAATACTAATGCCGAATCAGGTTTCATAAAAATTACTGGCTCCTCAGGTCTTTCATTTTGAAGCTCGGCAATATGACTAGCATAATTGCGTCCAATACAAATAATTTTCATCTTATAAATTTTGTTGGTAAAAAACACCTACTAAGGTAAACTTTTTCGTTAATTTTTTGAATTTAATTTACGTAATTTAATCGCAGTGAGAACTTTTTTGGTGTAAAGTGGAAAATCAGCATTTTGAATCCATCCAAAATATCCAGGTTCCGACTCTAAAATTTTATTCACTTTCTGCCCTTTATGTTTTCCAAAAGAAAAACATTCTTCATTGTCTTTATCAAGTACTATAAATCCTGCAAAATCCACAGATTTCTTGCGAGTGGTATATTCTGAAAGTTCTCTCATGTCTTTGGACAAATCAGGATAGCGTTCCAATTGCGCTTTCAAAATTTCGTAAGTAGCATTTGTATCTGCTTCGGCACTGTGCGCATTTTCTAAAGTTTGTCCACAGTAAAACTTATACGCTGCACTTAGCGTCCGTTCTTCTTTTTTATGAAAGATGGTTTGTATATCAACTGCAACGCGATTTTTGAGATCAAAATCAACTCCTGCTCGTAGCATCTCTTCTGCTAATAATGGAATATCAAATCGGTCTGAATTAAAGCCAGCTAAATCCGAATCTTTAATCATATTATAAACTTGCGAAGAAAGCATTTTGAAGGTAGGTTCATTTGCAACTTTCTCATCAGATATGCCGTGAATTTCGGTAGAACTTGGTGGAATAGGCATTTCGGGATTTACCAACCAGGTTTTGCTTTCTTTATTTCCGTTTGGGAAAACTTTTAAAATAGAAATTTCAACAATTCTGTCCTTTGAAATATCTATACCGGTCGTTTCCAAATCAAAAAAACACATCGGTTTACTAAGCGTCAATTCTTGCATTATTTTATTCTTAAATGTATTATTATAAAAAAACCCGACGATATTGCGCGTCGGGTATATATTTAAAATGAGGTTTTAGACAACTCTATTCACATCAAATGCTTCCATATACTGAGCAACTCTCTGAACAAAACTTCCTCCTAGAGATCCATCAACAACCCTATGATCATATGAGTGAGATAAGAACATCTTTTTGCGAATTCCGATAAAATCACCATCTGGAGTTTCGATAACTGCCGGCACTTTTCTGATGGCGCCAAGAGCTAAAATCCCAACTTGTGGCTGATTTATAATTGGAGTCCCAAAAACACTTCCAAATGTTCCAACGTTAGTAACTGTATAAGTACCTCCTTGAGTGTCGTCTGGCTTTAGTTTCCCAGCTTTTGCACGGTTACCTAAGTCATTTACAGCTTTCGCCATTCCTAAAAGATTCAATTGATCAGCATTTTTAATTACTGGAACAATTAAATTACCATTTGGTAAAGCAGCTGCCATTCCTAAGTTGATATTTTTCTTTTTGATGATATAATCACCATCAACAGCGATATTCATCATAGGGAAATCCTTAAGCGCTTTGGCAACAGCCTCCATAAAAATTGGAGTAAATGTTAGCTTCTCGCCTTCTCTCTTTTGGAACGTATTTTTATTTTTTTCTCTCCAATCCCAAATATTGGTAACATCTACCTCAATAAAAGACTGAACATGAGCAGAAGTTGCCAATGAAGCGGTCATATATCCAGAGATCAGCTTGCGCATACGATCCATTTCTATAATCTCATCTTGTCCGTTTACAGATACAGGAGCTGCCTTTGCAACTGGAGCCGCTTTTGGAGCTGCAGCTGTTGGTTGTGGAGCAACTGCTTGTGGAGCTACAGAACCTCTGTTTTCTATATGTTTTAAAATATCATTTTTAGTTACACGTCCTTCGCTTCCGCTACCAGAAATGCTTTCTAATTCTGAAATTGAAATATTTTCTTGCTTAGCAATATTCTTTACAAGTGGCGAAAAGAATTTATCTGAATTTGCAAAATCTTCTTTTGAAGCCGAATTTCCAGCGGTTTGTGGCGCCGAAGTATTCGCATCTGCAACAGTTAAATTTTCAGCTTTTGCAGAAGTAGATTCGGAAGGAGCGTCTACAACAACTCCACCTTCTACCTCAATAATCGCTATCGTTTGACCAACTTGAACTAAATCGTCCACATTAAAGAGTTTTTCGATCAGTTTCCCAGAAACTTCAGAAGGAACCTCACTATCAACCTTATCTGTCGCAATTTCTAAAACTGCTTCATCAACATCGATGTGATCACCTACTTCTTTTAACCAGTTGGTAATAGTTGCCTCTGCAACGCTTTCGCCCATTTTGGGTAATTTCAATTCAAATCTTGCCATATTGTTAACCTAACGGTGTGTTTTAAATTCTTTTGCAAAATTACTAAAAATATATTTGCTTTCGTTTACTACTTTCTTAGTTTTTTAACAAATCAAATTGCTTGAACAGTTTATCTCTCAATCAAGATTACTTCTCCTCTATCATCACTAGAATTACTGCCGATTATAAATTCGGCGAAAGCCATTTTAAAACTTGAATTCTCCGATTTCAGAAACTGCATACTTTTCAAAATCTCTTTGTAGGTTAGAAAGTTTGTGTCATATATATATTGACTGTGTTTATCCGAAACTTTTAGATCTGCCAACTCACGAAGATAAACTTTCTTCTTTAATTGTCTTTGAAGTCTTTCAAATAAAATTGCATCCTGTGAAACCAAAATATATTGATCAACGATGATACTTTTCCCCTTCTTACTTTTCTTAAAAGTCATAAAGAAGTATGAACCCATCTTCATCATTACATTAAAGGTGGGTGATACTTTAAAATGTTTTTTATAAAAGAAATTCATCGCATCCCGAAAACGATTCATATAAGTTTCATCCTTAATTGTGCTCTCTCCTTTATAATGAATTACAGAAGTTTTTGGAAAATAATAATTATCACGCCCAGATTTTAAAATTGTGTAAGACAAATCGATATCGTCTGAATACATAAAACAATCTTCATCAAAACCTCCCACTTCAAGATATAATGCGCGTTTCATAACCATAAAAGCGCCGACTAGTATTTCGGCTTTCGCCAAATTAAATTCAGCCACCGAACTCATATAGTACTTATTAAAAGCCTGAACCTTGGGGAAAATCTTGTAAAGTGCTGTCACTTTTGTGAAAGCTACAAATGGTGTTGGGACCCCACGTTTTGATTCGGCGAGAAAATTACCTCTACCGTCAATGAGTCTACAACCAACGATTCCTAAATTAGCTTCAGCTTTAGCAAATTTCAGAATTGACGTAAAAGAATCTTCGGCAACAACCGTATCTGGATTTAAAATACATATATATTCACCTTTGGCAGCGGCGACACCAATATTGTTCCCTTTCGGGAAACCTGCATTTTCCTTATTTTCGATCAACTTTATTTGAGGAAATCTCGCGCGAACCATCTCGCAACTATCGTCGGGCGAATTATTGTCAATAATGATAATTTCAGCCTCAATGTCTTTCGTTGCCTTGATTACACTATCAATGCACAGCTCCAAAAAGTAGCGGACATTGTAATTTAAAATTATAATTGATAACTGCATCAGGCAAATATAATAGATAATTTGCGGCAATGTAAAATAATTGTGCAACCTATCTCTATCTTCTTATCAAAAGTAAATTGCACAATTTGGCAACTCCTTTTTTATCCTGCTTTGCTCCATACTATCTATTGGATTCCCAACTAGAATAAGTGTTCGCAGACTTGTAAGATGTGCTATATCCTTCGGCAATTTTTTAATTTTATTACCGCCTAATGACAAAAATGTCAAATTTTTTAAATTCTGTAAACTATCCGGCATTTCCTTTAGCTTATTGTTGTTAGCATTTAAAATATTTAAATTCTTTAAGTTGCCTAAATTTTCAGGTAAATGAGAAAGCTGATTATTCTCTAAATTTAGTTCTACCAAATTCTTTAAATTCATCCAGTCATTGTCAATTTGATAAAACTGATTGCCAGAAAAATTTAATTTCTTTAGATTTTGAAGCTTCGAAAATGAGTTAGGTACTTCACTAAGTTGATTATTGTCTAGATCCAAATACTGTATGTTTTTGCAGTTGCCAATCGTTTCGGGCAGGTGAGTAATAGAATTTGATGATAGGTACAAATATTCTAATTTTCTTAAATTGCCTACTGCATCAGGTAATTTAGATAAATTGTTTAAAGCTAAGTCTAACTTTTTAATCTTCTCAAGTTTCCGAATGTCTTCTGGTAAATATTTAATTGAATTTTGTCTCAAAATCAGAACTTCTAATTTATTAAAATTAAATAAAATTGGACTAAAATTTTCAATATTATTTCTCATAAGATTTAAAAATTCCAATGACTTAAACTTCAAAATGTCGTCTGGAATGACAAATAAAAATTGATCACGAAGGTTTAGTTGAGCAACTACCAACTCAGATTCTAATGCTTCGTTCATGTTTAAAAATACCGGTTTTTTAGTATTTGCATCTTGCGCATACAGCCCTAAATGCGAAAGCATTAAAAATATATAGAATAGTCTTTTCATAATAAATAAAAAAAGGCCGGCTTGCTGCTGCATACCGACCTTTATAAAGATTTTTAAAATTAATTTGATTTCATTACTTTAAATGAACCTTTCTTAGATCCCACTTGCACCTGAAGTACAAATAATTGATTGCCGTCGTATGGTGTTAGATTCACAGAGATTTTTTGATCCATACCATTTGAGACATCAGTTAGCTCGGTCACTTTTCTGCCAACTATATCGTAAACCTCAATAGTAATTGGTTCTCCCGAAACTTCATTTATTGCAACTGTTAGTATTCCATTTGTTGGATTGGGATATACCGTAGCAATGCTAGCTAATGAATGATTAGGATAATCAACATTTAAGGATTCTTGTTGCCCTAAAAACTTTTCGTTTGAAAAAACCAAGGCTGCTGACGCGTTAAATGAAATTTCTGATCCTGTAGCATCTAATTGCGACTCATTACTACCGCTTGGATGTTGGACAGAGAAGAATCCATATTTATAATCTGGAGTAAAAGTCAATCCTGTTGGCTCAGCACCCACTGGCATTGACGAGTGCAAAAGTACTTGTGGATCGCTCTGAGTATGATTTGGACGAACAACCCAAATGTAATTACGACCGCCATCTTGAATAACCCAAAGATTTCCTTTGTCATCAAAGGCTAAATTATCATTTCCGCTGCCCCATGGCTCGGTGATGATTTCACCGTCAGTTTGAATTGGGTAGCTTAATCCACCTACAAATGTCGAAAATTCACTGATGGTCATTCCGTCATCTTTAAAAGAGTAAACTCTTCCTTTACCTTTGGAAGCAAAGTAAATTTTTCCATCAATTGGACCAATTTCACAATCTTCTACTCCGTTAAAATCAGTACCACCTAGGGCAGCAGCAACAGTACGTAGATTATTTCTATCTGCTTGGGTTGTATTTGGAACCATAATCCACGTTGCAGTTGAAGAACTTGGCTCATTGTTGGAAAGATCTAAATCTAATTTAAGTACGTACACTGTTCCTTCACTAAAATTATTTGGAGTATCGGCTACAAATTTGTACACGCAATGCGTACCGCCGTCTTCCCCATAATATGCTGTGGTACCATCTGCAGTAATTACTACATTCTCGTGATTCATTCGGCCCATTGCCCAAAGCTTCTGAGGAGTTCCAGTGCCGTAATCCATCACCTGTGCTGTAACAGGATCAATTTCTACGAGCCAGCCTAAATCTTCATAACCATCTCCATTTGCATCTCCCGAAGTTGTCGATTCTTCGGCGGTAATTACTGTACCCCAAGGAGTAACTCCTCCTGAGCAGTTACGTTGTGTTTTGACTAAAGATGGGCCGCTAAAATCTACACTGCGACTA
Organism: Flavobacterium ardleyense; assembly: GCF_033547075.1. NCBI lineage: Bacteria > Pseudomonadati > Bacteroidota > Flavobacteriia > Flavobacteriales > Flavobacteriaceae > Flavobacterium > Flavobacterium ardleyense. The sequence continues at coordinate 3,017,754 of NZ_CP137891.1, forward strand.
TCAGAAAGGCTCCACAGTGGCTTTAAGTTGTCTTGACCTAAATTAAGAGAAATGTCTAAAATCGACACGCCTCCTGGACTGTTTTCATGATTGATTGACAGGTATCCAAGGCTATTTTGTGTTGCGCCTTGTGAAGGAATATATCCCGTAAAATCATGATTTCCTGGAACAGTGCCGCCGCCAGTCATATATTGATCTCCTTGTTTAAACAACATCTGAAAACGTTGCTCTTGCGGGTAAATCATAAGTGGAGTTTGTGCCGTTGGAATTATTGAGGTAAAACACGCTATATGCCCTTCTTCACAAGTGTAATCAGCTAGCTTATTGCGCATATACATATCAAATCCGATATCAGAACTTGATTCATCACGATTATGAATTTCAACCGAAATTCTGTTTATACCATCTTGAAATGCTGATTTAGGAATGTAATGCGAAAAATATCTTTTCTCATCAGCACCATCAACTATTCCAGATGAAAAAGTAAGATAGGTAATTGCCCCCGCTGGCATATTGTCTCTTACAACTTCTACTCCATTGATGTAAATTACTGCACCGTCATCACGACGCAACCCAATTTCGACCATATCCTCTAGCTGTGTTAAATCAATCTGAATGTCCCGAGAGAAGTAGGAAGTGATAAACTTATCAGATGACGTAGAGCCGTATGAGATAGTAGTTTTCATTGGATCGCCATAACCTAGTGGCGCCGCAGCTGCATTCCAAGACGTATTGTCAAATTGTAACTCCTTCCAAGCAGTGCCTTGATCAGAGCCATTGTCCAGAAAAGACCATGAGGAACCTTTTGCCAATGGAAATTGTGCTGCCGGCAAAACTGCATTTGTTAAGGAACCTAAATTAGAATTAGTTTTCGAAACTTGTAAGGAAGTTTCTAGTAGACCCAAATTAGTTTGTGCAAATCCTCCGTAGGATAACAAAAACGAAGAGTAAAGTAAAATTCTTTTTTTCACGATAAGGTGTTTTTTATTATTTTTAATACTTCAAAACTACGGCGGCTAAATTACCTTGGGGTTAACTACTTTTTACCAAACTAATACGATATTTGCCGCCGAATCATTAGAATGTTACCAAAAAACCTACCTAGTATAAGGGTTGTCATTTAGATCTTTCATAAAAGCAATAATCTCTCTTTTCTCTACCTCAGTCAAGTCTAATTTGTCTGAAGACAGTGTTTGATTCTGTACTTTAAAGCCCAAGCCTTCGCCACCTCCTTCATTATAAAAATCCATCACCTCTTCTAAGGTTTGATAAGCTCCGTTATGAAAGTATGGAGCAGAATTCGCTGCATTTCTAACCGTTACAGTTTTAAAAGATTTTTCGTAAATCCACGCATTCTCACTTCTAATTTTATTGTTAAATCTACCTTGATCGATATCTAATGTACTTCCGTTATGCCTTGTTAAAACTCCAAGAATTTCAGATTCGTTTTCACTAAATAAAGGTGGAATCAGACCACTAAAGGTGGGTGCAAAATGACAAGTGGCACAATTGGCCCTACCCATAAATAAATTAAAACCATTTTTTACATCATCTGAAATCTGATTTTGTTCGCCTCTAACATATTTATCAAACGGACTATTAAAAGATTGCAGTGACAATACATAAGAAGACAATGCTTTTGAAAAATTTTCTCGTGTAATAGAATTCTTTCCAAAAAGATTTTCAAATTGAATTATATATTGTTTTTTTGATTTTAATTTCTTAATAATCTCAACATACTCAGTATTAAACTCATCTGGATTAAAAATTACGTGCTCTGCTTGCTGCTCTAAAGTAAAAGCTCGCAAATCATAAAAGAAACGATCAGCGTAAACCGCATTAAGTAAGGTTGGTGAATTTCTCAACACAAATTCGCCTTTAACGTTGCTTAACGATTTAGGTATGCCATCAGTAAATGACTTTTCAGGATTATGACACGATGCACAACTAATCTCTTCGTTATTACTTATTATTGGATCGAAAAATATAGTTTCACCTAATTTTCTTAATTTTTCACTATCCTCCTTTTGCTTAAGTTTGGTAAAGAAGTAGGGATTTAAAAAATTAACCGCAAATATCGATTTACTCCTTGGATTCCAAGCGCTACTATTTGCCAGTGCCTCTAGATCATAATTTGTATCTAGTTCACCAAGTAATTTATATAAAGGATCTATATAGTTTTTAAGAAAATGCAGTCGATCAAGGTTTTCAAATGTTTTTTCTTTTTCTAAATAATCGATTGCATCATCAAAAGTTGAAATAATCTGAATATTGTTTAAATCAGTTCGAGAACTACTTTCCATAAAATAATTCCGCATTCCTAGAAGAGAAGATTTTGTATCCAAAATTGCACTGAGAGATCCGGGCGTATCGAAACCAGTAATTCCTAAGGTAAATATTCGGACTAATTGCATCCGCATCGCACTAACTTCAATAGGATTTTGTAGAATTCGCTTACCTACTTTATTATATAATAATGAATAGCTAGTATTCAGCTTTTTCGCAAATGCCGCAATTTCATGTTTTTCATCAGCGACATTGGCAGAAAACAATAACTCATCCAACACTTGTAGCCCTTCTGGTTCCACAATATATGGTGTTGTACTTCCTCGTTCAATTTGCAACAAAGGAGCACCATTTAATAAACTTCCAACATACTCTGGATGATGAAACGTTAGGTAAAACTCTACAGTTTTATACTGCTCTCTTGTTTTAAAATATACTTTACGTAGTGAATCGATATTAATAGCGCCTTTGCGGTAACTTTGTGCACATAAATCTAAATTAGCAAAAGCCATATTTAGCTTTGCCAAATTACCTTCAATATAATTAATTTTGCTATACTCATCCGTTTTTGTGAATGAGAATAGAAATATTGAAAGAAATAGTACCGATATTGCAAAGGTAGTTTTAACTATAGAAAAAGTCATAATTCTAATTTTTGGTCGCAAATCTAAAGTCCTATGCCCTTAAACTCATTACCGGTAAATTATTAAATTGTTACTTATGCTGTCTTGAGCTAGACAGTTTGAATCAGAAAATTTTCATAAAAAATTTTACTCAGGCTTTCTCTCTTTGTCTAGAAAAATTTTGTTTCAATTTTTTTCAAAATTGTTAAATAGTTGCAAATGATCTTTATTCTAAAAAATTAAAAGATATACCGCTGCAAAAGCGTGCAACAATCTGATTTAAAAGCGGTACTTTTGCAAAATCTTGAGTTTTGTAGAAGCTCAATAATATCAACTTTAATATTTTTATTTTGAATTATCTTTCTGTAGAAAACATATCAAAATCTTTTGGCGAGCGCACATTATTTGAAAATGTTAGTTTTGGCATCAATAAAGATCAAAAAATTGCCTTTATCGCAAAGAATGGATCTGGTAAGACTACTATTATGAGTATCATAAATGGCGAGGAAGAAGCCGATACGGGAAATGTAGTGCTTCGAAAAGATATCACAATGGCATTCTTGTCACAAGTTCCAAATTTGCAAGACGAATTGACTATAGAAGAAAGCATCTTTGCTAGCGATAATCCAACTTTAAAAGCAATTGAAGCGTATGAAAAAGCCTTAGAAAATCCGGAAGATTCTGATGCTTATCAAGCAGCATTTGACAAAATGGACCAGTTTGATGCTTGGGATTTTGAAACTAAATTCAAACAGATTTTGTCTAAACTAAAAATGGACAATCTGAAACTGAAGGTAAAGAATCTTTCGGGAGGACAGAAAAAAAGACTTTCTCTAGCAATTATTCTGATCAGCAGACCTGATTTACTAATTCTGGATGAGCCTACGAATCATCTAGATCTAGAAATGATCGAGTGGTTGGAAAGTTATTTTGCCAAAGAAAACATCACATTGTTTATGGTTACTCACGACCGCTTCTTTTTGGAGCGCGTTTGTAATGAAATTATCGAACTTGACAATGGAAAATTATATCAATACAAAGGAAACTATTCATATTACCTTGAAAAAAAGGAAATGAGAATCGCTTCTGAAAATGCAAGTATTGACAAAGCACAAAATTTACTTGTAAAAGAATTGGAGTGGATGCGTAGACAGCCAAAAGCTCGTACTACAAAATCTAAATCTAGACAAGATGACTTTTACGTGATCAAAGAAAAGGCAGAAAGCAGACGTAGAGAGAACAAAGTAGAACTCGAAATTAATATGGAACGGATGGGTAGCAAGATTATCGAGCTGCACAAGGTTTCTAAGAAATTTGAAAACAAAGTAATTCTCGATAACTTTAGTTTTGACTTTCAGCGTGGCGAGCGTATTGGAATTATTGGTAAAAACGGAACAGGAAAGTCAACTTTCCTAAATATTCTAACCAACACTATGCAGCCAGATTCTGGAAAAGTTGTGGTTGGAGAAACGATAAAAATTGGATATTACACTCAAAGTGGTATAAACCCAAAACCAGGTCAGAAAGTTATTGATATCATCAAAGAATACGGAGAATTTATTCCTCTTAACAAAGGAAAAATCATCTCCGCAGGTCAATTGCTTGAGCGTTTTCTTTTTGATAGAAAGAAACAACACGATTTTGTCGAAAAATTAAGTGGTGGCGAATTGAAACGTCTTTACTTATGTACAGTTTTGATTCAGAATCCTAACTTCTTAATTCTGGATGAACCTACAAATGATCTTGATATTGTAACTCTGAATGTACTTGAGAGTTTCTTACTTGATTATCCTGGATGTCTATTGGTGGTTTCTCACGATAGATATTTTATGGATAAGATTGTAGATCATTTATTTGTTTTTAGAGGCGAAGGTGAAATTGAAGATTTTCCCGGAAATTATTCAGATTTTAGAGCGTATGAAGACAGTGCTGATATCGCTCAGAAAGAGGAAAATAAGATTGAGAAAAAAGCTTGGAAAGAAAAAAATCCTACGGGAAATTTGACTTTTAATGAGCAAAAAGAATTTCAAAAAATAGAAAAAGAGATTAAAGATCTTGAAGCTGAAAAGCAAGGCATCGAAGATTTATTTTCTGCTGGGAAAGTCGCTGATGATCAAATAGAAACCAAAGCAAACGATTTACAGCAAATTATTGAAAAGATTGAAAACAAAGAAGCTCGTTGGTTTGATTTGTCTGCAAAAAACGAAGAATAATATTTTGAAGCTTTAATTAAATGTGGCATTTGGCTAAATCGTATTTGCGTTTTTTATGGCATTCTGGAAATCAACACGGATTGCACTCGCCATTTGTTTTTGATCTTGTAACGAAGTGCTTTTATAATAAACAATACAGAAAGTCTTATCAAGTGCTTTCCGCCCATCGGGAAGCACTTGCCAAAGATACCCGAGAAATTTTGGTCGAAGATCTTGGGTCTGGCTCTAGAGTTTTCAAATCAAATTTAAGAGCAGTCAATGCAATTGCAAAAAATGCAGGCATCAATTCTAAAAGAGCCGAATTGCTGAATCGTCTTGTAGATTATTTTGAAGCTGAAGAAGTTTTGGAAATCGGAACATCAGTTGGATTGGCGACAATGGCTTTGTCGGTTGATAACCAAAAAGCTAAAATAACCACGGTTGAAGGTTGTACTAAAACTGCAATGGTGGCTGCGGAATATTTTTCGAAATTTGGAATGAATACTATAACTTCAGAAGTGGAGAAGTTTGAAATTTTTATAAAAAACATTCCTATCAGTAAGAAATATGATTTTATATATTTCGATGGAAATCATACAAAAGAAGCGACAATAACTTATTTTAAATCACTTTTAAAAACCACTCACAATAATTCTGTGTGGATTTTTGATGACATTCATTGGTCAGCAGAAATGGCTGTCGCCTGGGAATTTATAAAAAGCCAGCCTGAAGTGACAGTTACTATTGACACTTTTCAATGGGGATTTGTGTTTTTTAGGCAAGAGCAACACAAACAACATTTTGTGATTAGAGCATAAAAAAACCGCCTCGATTGAGACGGTTTAGTTTATCTATAAATAAATCTAATTATTTTTTAGCTTCAGCGTTTTCATCTGCTTTTGCAGTAATTCTAAGCGCTTTCATTTTTGGACCTAATTTAAATTTAAGCTCAGCAATTTTTAAATTATCTGCAGTACTTAAACCTTCTTTTTCAACGGTATTTTTACGAGAATCCAATGCTTCGTACATTGCTTTTGCCATGTCCAAATCTTCTCTAGACATTCTATCTTTATTAGCTTCCAATGCATTATTGAAGTCATTGTAAGCTTTCAAAATATTATCTTTATTTACCCAGTCAAAATTCATATCTTTTCCAAGTACTCCAGCTCCAAAGAAGCTATCTCTAAACTTAACTTGTGGGTCAGCTAGAGCTGCTTTCTCAGCTTCTAATTCTGCATTATATTTATCTTTAAGTGCTTGGTAACGTGCTTTACTAGCGTCTAATCTTTCTTGTGCAGCGGTTTTGTCGCTCATTTCAGCTATCGCAGCATCCGCATCCATTACACGTCTGTCGTATTCTGATTCAATAGCAGCCCAATTGTTTTTTGCATCTGCAGCAGCAACATTTCCAATTGAGTCAACGTAAACAGTGTAAGTGTCTACCCTTTTAATTCTCAATTCGTCATCATTGTTCTTACAAGAAGTAAATCCTAGCGCTAAAATCGCAGTTCCTAATAAAATCTGGTTGGTTTTCATAGTTTTTGTTTTGTTAAAATTATAAATCGAAAGTATGAGTTGTATGACAATATTAAAAACTAAAATTAAAATTTTAAGAATATTTTAAGCTAATTGCCACATAATTATACGACTATACCTACAAAATTAAAAAATCTAATTCCTACATTTGCATCTGAATCTTGGCTTAAATAACGTACTTTTATAAAGATATGGCGGACACATTAATAAAGATTACAGACTTAAAACGGAACTTCGTGTTGGGCGAAGAAATTGTTTATGTATTAAAAGGTATAGACCTAGAAATTAAAAAAGGGGAGTACGTCGCATTAATGGGCCCATCGGGATCGGGAAAGTCAACATTGATGAATTTGTTGGGTTGCCTTGACACTCCCACTTCAGGAGATTACATATTAAATGGCAAGCAGGTAAACAAGATGCAGGACGATGAGTTGGCTGGAATTCGAAATAAAGAGATAGGATTTGTCTTTCAAACATTTAATTTACTACCTAGGACTACAGCTTTGGACAATGTTGCGCTTCCGATGGTATACGCTGGGTATAGCAAAGCTGATAGAAGAGCGCGCGCCACTGAGGTTTTGACACAAGTAAATTTGTCTGACCGCATGGATCACGAGCCAAATCAATTGTCTGGTGGTCAACGACAGCGTGTGGCCATTGCTAGGGCTCTAGTCAACAAGCCGTCGATAATATTGGCCGATGAGCCAACCGGAAATTTAGATAGTAAGACATCTTTAGAAATTATGGCATTATTTGACGATATTCATAAAAACGGAAATACAGTTATATTAGTTACCCATGAAGAGGATATTGCCGAATATGCTCACAGAATTATTAGACTTCGTGACGGTATGATTGAAAGTGATACAATAACAAAAAAATAGAAAATAGGAAATGAAAGTATATACTAAAACTGGCGACAAAGGAACTACAGCACTTTTTGGAGGATTGCGAGTGCCTAAGCACCACATAAGAATTGAAAGTTACGGAACAACTGACGAATTGAATTCACATTTAGGGATGCTTCGTGACTGCGAGATGGATCAAAAGTACAAAGACGTTTTAATCAAAATTCAGAATAAGTTATTTACGGTAGGTGCCATTCTGGCAACGCCGCCAGAAAAAGAGTTTTTAAAAAATGGAAAAGAGCGTTTAAATATTCCGAAAATCGCTGAAGAGGATCTTTTATTTCTAGAAAATCAGATAGATGAGATGGAGATGGAGCTTCCTCAGATGACACATTTTGTACTTCCTGGAGGACATAAAACTGTGTCAACATGTCATATTGCAAGATGCGTATGCCGCCGTGCAGAAAGGCTTTCAGTGCACCTAAATAGTCTAGAACCTATTGATGAGTTTGTGATAAAATACTTAAACCGACTATCTGACTATCTTTTTGTGTTGGCACGAAAGTTGTCTTTAGACCTTAACGTAAGCGAAGTTAAGTGGATACCTGAGAAGTATTAATGAGTAAATCCATTATTGCTGGATGTTTTAACATATCTTTTATCTGTAAACCCTTGCTACCATTCACGTTCTTATCTTTTTTTAAAATAAGTCGAAATAAAGTTGACAGTTTCAGTATAAAAATTATTTTTGCATAAACAAAAAATTACTAGAAAGATGTACTGGACCTTAGAATTAGCATCCTATTTAAGTGATGCACCATGGCCTGCCACCAAAGATGAACTTATTGATTACGCTATACGTGCCGGAGCTCCCTTAGAAGTTGTAGAGAACTTACAATCTATCGAGGACGAAGGTGAAATCTACGAATCAATGGAAGAAATTTGGCCTGATTATCCTACCGACGAAGATTATCTTTGGAACGAGGACGAATATTAAACTAAAAAACAAAAAAGTCTCTTAATGAGACTTTTTTTGGATTTGATACAAACCACTTTTATAAATTTAGAAATTCAATAGAATATGAACTTCATTAATAGCATTTTAAACACCTTTGTGGGAAATAAATCTCAGAAAGATGTTAAAGCTCTTCAAGCTAATGTAGCTAAAGTAAGATCGTACGAAGCCGGATTAATGGCTTTGACCAACGATGAGCTACGTGAAAAAACAGTCTACTTCAAGGACAGAATTAAGCAAGCTCGTCTTGATAAAGACGAAAAAATTGCCAGTCTGAAGACCGACGTAGAAAAAATTGAAGATATTGACAAACGTGAAGAACTTTACGAAGCCATCGACGCTCTCGAAAAAGAAGCTTACGAAATATCTGAAAAAACCCTGACCGAATTACTGCCGGAAGCTTTTGCAGTTGTAAAGGAAACCGCTAGACGATTTAAAGAAAACACAGAAATTAGAGTTACTTCTACTGCAAAAGATCGCGAACTAGCGGCTGACAAAAATTATATCACACTAGAAGGAGATGAAACTATCTGGGCAAATTCTTGGAATGCTGCCGGAAAACAAATTACCTGGGATATGATTCACTACGACGTTCAGCTGATTGGTGGAATGGTATTGCACTCAGGAAAAATTGCTGAGATGCAAACTGGAGAGGGAAAAACACTTGTTGCTACTCTTCCACTCTATCTAAACGCTTTGACTGGAAACGGAGTTCACCTTGTAACTGTGAATGACTACTTAGCAAAACGTGATAGTACATGGAAAGCACCACTTTTCGAATTTCACGGAATGACCGTTGATTGTATTGACAATCATCAACCAAACTCTGAAGCTCGTAAAAAAGCCTACGAAGCAGATATTACTTATGGTACAAATAACGAATTTGGTTTTGATTATTTGAGAGATAATATGGCACATTCTCCTGGCGATCTTGTTCAGAAGAAACACAATTATGCAATTGTCGATGAGGTCGATTCTGTATTAATTGATGATGCTAGAACACCACTTATTATTTCTGGTCCAGTCCCTCAGGGAGATAGACACGAATTTATGGAGCTTAAGCCAAAAATTGAAAATCTTGTCACTATGCAAAGGCAACTTGCAAACGGATTTTTGACCGAAGCTAAAAGATTAATTAAAGAAGGAAACACAAAAGATGGTGGATTCAATCTTTTGAGAGCCTACAGAAGTTTACCTAGAAATAAAGCACTGATCAAATTTTTGAGTGAAGAAGGAATTAAACAATTGCTTCAAAAGACCGAAAATCAGTATATGCAAGATAACAACCGCGACATGCACTTGGTGGATGATGCTCTTTATTTTGTAATTACAGAGAAAAACAATCAAGTTGAATTAACGGACAATGGTGTAGAATATCTTTCAAAAGATACCGATGCGTCATTCTTTATCCTACCAGATATCGGAACTGAGATTGCAGCGATTGAAAAGAAAAATCTTGGAAAAGATGCAGAAGCAGAAGCAAAAGAGGTTTTGTTTCAAGATTTTAGCATCAAAAGTGAGCGTATTCATACTTTAACACAACTTCTAAAGGCATATAGCCTTTTCGAAAAAGATGTAGAATATGTGATCATGGACAATAAAGTAATGATTGTCGATGAGCAAACAGGTCGTATTATGGATGGACGTCGTTATTCTGACGGACTTCACCAAGCGATTGAAGCTAAAGAGAATGTAAAAATTGAAGCAGCGACTCAAACCTTTGCAACAATTACACTTCAAAACTACTTTAGAATGTACAACAAACTGTCAGGAATGACGGGAACTGCGGTAACTGAAGCTGGAGAACTTTGGCAGATTTATAAACTTGATGTTGTAGAAATTCCAACAAACAGACCAATGGCTCGTTTGGATAAAGAGGATTTGATTTACAAAACAACTCGTGAAAAATTTAATGCAGTAATCGAAGATGTAACTCAATTGTCGTTGGCAGGAAGACCAATACTTATTGGAACAACTTCTGTTGAGATTTCTCAATTATTAAGCCGAATGCTGAAAATGAGAAATATTCCTCACAACGTATTGAACGCTAAAATGCACAAGCAAGAAGCACAAATCGTTGAGGAAGCTGGTAAACCTGGAGTTGTAACTATTGCAACTAACATGGCTGGTCGTGGAACGGATATTAAATTATCCAAAGAAGTGAAAGCAGCTGGTGGACTTGCAATTGTTGGTACAGAGCGTCATGACTCTCGTCGTGTTGACAGACAGTTACGCGGTCGTGCAGGACGTCAAGGAGATCCAGGAAGTTCACAATTCTACGTTTCGTTAGAAGATAACTTGATGCGTTTATTTGGTTCTGAAAGGGTTGCAAAAGTAATGGACAGAATGGGTCTTAAAGAGGGCGAAGTAATTCAGCACTCAATGATGACTAAGTCTATAGAAAGAGCGCAGAAGAAAGTTGAAGAAAATAACTACGGTGTTCGTAAGCGTTTGCTTGAGTACGATGATGTTATGAATGCACAACGTGAAGTAATCTACAAACGTCGTCGTCACGCATTGCACGGTGAGCGTTTGAAGCTTGACATTGCAAATATGTTGTATGACACTTGCGAAGTTGTAGCTACAGAGAACAAAACGAATTCTGATTTCAAGAATTTCGAATTTGAATTGGTACGTTATTTCTCAATCACGTCTCCTATCACAGAAAGTGAATTTAACAGTATGTCCGCCGATGCGATTACTGGCAAAATCTATAAAGTTGCACAGCAATATTATGTTGAGAAAACGGCTCGTTCTGCGAGAGAGGCTTTCCCAATTATTAAAAATGTGTACGAAGAGCAAAACAATCAATTTGAACGTATCGTTGTTCCATTTTCGGATGGAGTAAAATCGTTGAATGTTGTTACAGATCTTAAGAAAGCATATGATTCTGAAGGAAAACAATTATTGGCTGATTTCGAGAAAAATATCACTCTGGCAATTGTTGATGAAGCTTGGAAAAAACACCTACGTAAAATGGACGAACTTAAACAGTCAGTTCAACTTGCAGTGCACGAACAGAAAGATCCATTGCTGATTTACAAATTTGAAGCATTTAATCTTTTCAGAAAAATGCTTGATGGAGTAAATAAAGAGGTGATTTCATTCTTATTTAAAGGTGATATACCTCAGCAAAATGCTCCTCAAATTACTGAAGCTATTGATGTTGAAATCAATGAAGACTATCAAACATCGAAAGATGATCTTGATGCTCCAAAAGAAATCAATACGGCTGCTGAAAACAGAGAAGCAGGGCAAATGCAACAGCAACGTCAGGTTACTGAAACTATCACTAGAGAAATGCCGAAAATTAACAGAAATGATACTGTTACAATTAAGCACGTAATTAGCGGTAAAACCGAAGAAATGAAATACAAAAAAGCTGAAGCACTTGTAGCTTCTGGCGCTTGGGTTATTGTATAATTAAATCCAATATTATATCTAAAGAATCTCCCTTCATTAATTTGTTGGGAGATTTTTTTTGCGAAATGATTAATTTTAAACTATATTAGTTGCTAATTATTATAAATAATTATGAAAAAACATAAATACCCGACAGTATTCGGAGATTTTTTTTCTTTTTAAAAACAATTAGTTTAATTTTTTAAATCTTTTATCTATGAAAACATTTTTACTTATTATAATTTTTTATTTACTAAATCCTTTTCAAGGTTTTTCGCAAACCTACCCCCTAACAAAAGAATGGGCAACCTACACAAACATAAATGTGTTTGGACTGAACACTGCAATAGTTACTGATTCTAAAAACAACGTTTATATCACGAAGAGTTTTACTGATACTGATAATCACAATTTGAATTCACTTTCAAAATTTTCACCCTCCGGAGAATTGCTATGGACAACCCCTAATTTTGGGTCAGTTTATGGAATAGTTATTACTGGAGATGATGATATTATTATTTCGGGTCTTACAAATGTGCAAACTGGTATTGCAACCTTAGGTGCTTTTCAGGAAACTTTTGGAGGTGGCAGCATGGACGGATTTTTGATGAAGATTAGTGCTGAAGGATCTACCATTTGGGGTACTTATTTTGGCGGAATAGCTATGGATAGTTCACCTATGACACCTTATGGTGCGGCAATATATTTTCAGGGACTAGCACTTACCTCCGATAATGAAATTATTTGGGCTTGTACTACACAAAGTGACAATATGGCTACGAGTGCGACTTTTCAGAACCAAAGAGATGGAGCTAATTACCTTCTATCAAAATTTACCGCAGACGGACAAAGACTTTGGTCAACTTATTATGGCACAGCAGATTCTAGATATAGCATAACGGGTTTACAGGTTGACAGTTCAGGAATTTATCTTGCTGGTGCTGTGGAAAATCAATATACCGCTAATTCATATTTTGATACTTTTGACGAGTACGTGCATCAGAATCTAAAGAGAGATGTTTACGTGTCTAAATTTAATTTAAGCGGAAATAGGATGTGGAGTCGTTATCTGCCAGGGAATGGATCAAATCTTGCTAAAAGAAATACACTTTTATTAAAAACTAATAATCTGTATTTGACATTTGCTACTTCTAGTACTAATTTTGGAACGTCCGAAACTTCATTTCCTGACTTTTTAGGAAATAAACCAGGTGTTCTTGCCAAGATGGATTTGAATGGTAATGTGGATTGGACAACCTATTTGCCAGATAATGGCAGTTTTGCAGACATTAATACGGGTGGAGTTTACGCTGATGGTGGCTCAGGAATCTATGTAATGGGCAGCACTATAGCTACTCCTACTAGCTTTTTGGAAATGTTTGTGCCAGAAAACGAAGGATCGTTCACACCTTATGTTATCAAATTCAACGATCAGGGCATTATGGAATGGGGAAATTATGTTGGAGGAAGTACAACTAATGTGAGAACTTTGTTCGGATTAGCTTTTTACGATAGCGGATTTTATATGTATGCTCAGCATGGAAACATTACAGATGATGGCATTGCCACACCAGGAGCATTTCAGGAAACTCCAATAGACCAAGGAAGCAATACTTTTCTTGTCAAATATGGAGCGACAGCACTCGGCATACCAAAAGAAGATATTTCGCTCTTTTCAGTATATCCAAATCCCGCATCCACAACTTTAAAAATAAATCTTAGTAATAAAGTAAACTTTCCAACAATTGGAAATTTGTACAATGCATTATCTCAAAATGTTGCTTCATTTACAATAAAAAGTACTGAAAGTACTGTAGATGTTAGTAAATTAAGTTCAGGAATTTATTTCCTGCAAATCGGCCAACAAAATGAAAATGCGATTAAAAAGATAATTATTAAATAAGGTTGTTTTTCATATATAACAGGTAATTTTCGATCTCCTAATTACAATAACATCGCTACTATTTTTTAATCGAAAAGTTAGCGATGTTTTTTGATAGTATTGGGAAATTGACAAAGGCAGTTTGAAATAACAATTATAATTTTTACATTTACCTTAGTTTGAAAAACTAATTCAAAAAAAACTAACTATCATGGCAAAGAGTCAAGACGCAAAGAAGACAGAAAAAAAAGAACCTCTAAAAACCGCTAAGGAGAAAAAAGAGGAAAAGAGAGATAAGAAAAATAATCCAAAAAGAGATTAAAGAATTGCGCCTTAAATGGCGCAATTTTTATTTACACAAATATCAAAAGGTGTATATTTGCATCAAAACTTACAAATGCCCAATACAGCAGTCATTACAGAGCTTTTTACTAAATTTCAAAACAGCATCAGCAACGGAACTTTTGCCAAACTTACTTTGACAAAAACCATCGGAAAACCTGCTTTGCAGAATATATATGTGAGAGTTAAAATTGTAGATTCTGAATTGAAACTCGGAGTAACTTTTAAAGTTTATGACGATGAGCTGATTGAAACCGAAGAAGTGATTGAACTAAAAGATGCTCAAGAATTCCTCTCTCCTTACATCAACAATCCTTTTATGTGGATTTTGCTGTTTACCACCAAAGCAGATGTTACGATGAAGCTAAACAAGAAAAGACTCGCTTCGATCACTGAGAAAGAACCAACTTTCAAAAATCCTGATACTACTTTGGCTGATTTTCAAGCGAAGTAAAATACTATTACTTCAATCCGTCTGGAAAAATCTTACCTGGATTTAGAATTCCGTTTGGATCAAAAACATTTTTGATAGACTTCATCAGTAAAAGATGATTTCGACTAAAAGCGATATCCATATAACTTTTCTGAACGTAACCAATTCCGTGTTCGCCAGACAAAGTTCCTTTTAGAGAAACCGTCAGTTCAAATATTTCCCGAATTGCTTTTGGAATTTCGTATTTCCACTCGTGCTCGCTTAATTCACCTTTGATGATATTAATGTGAAGATTTCCGTCGCCCGCGTGACCATAGCAAACCGTTTTAAAATTATACCTCTCTCCGATTGTTTTTATTCCCGACAGTAATTTCGGAAGTTCGTAACGAGGCACGACTGTATCTTCTTCCTTATAGGTTGAATTTGCTTTTACAGCTTCATTGACCGCACGGCGTAGTTTCCAAAGTGCATTTTTCTGATCTTCGGTATCGGCAAAAAGAATTTCGTCAATAGAAAATTGCTCGACAACTGCAGCGATTTTCTCGATTTCAGAAAATAGCATATCAGGATAATTTCCGTCCACTTCAATTAGAAGATGCGCTTGAACTTCATCTTTGATTTCGATACTAATTCCATCCACGTATTTCAACGTCCAGTCGATGGCTTCTCTTTCCATAAATTCCAATGCACTAGGAACAATTCCAGCCTGAAAAATTTTGGCAACCGCCTGACAAGCTTCGGTAGCGTCAAAAAATGGAACGAGAATAAGGATGTTGTGTTTATTTTGCGGAAGCAGTTTTAGAACTATTTTGGTAACGATTCCCAAAGTACCTTCGCTCCCAACCATCAAATGAGTCAGGTTATATCCGGTTGAATTTTTCAAGGTATTTGCACCAGTCCACATAATTTCGCCATTTGGCAAAACCACTTCAAGATTTAGAACATAATCTCTAGTCACGCCATACTTCAAAGCTCTCGCACCGCCAGCGTTTTCGGCGATGTTTCCACCGATGAAACAACTTCCTTGACTACTTGGGTCGGGTGGATAAAACAATCCAACTTGAGACACCGCATCGCGTAGAACTTGAGTGATTACCCCAGGCTCAACTGTCACTTGAAGATTGTTCTGATCAATTTCGATAATTTGATTAAAACGCTCCATCGAAAGTCCGATTCCTTGACGAACGCAAAGCGCGCCGCCACTCAATCCAGTCTGACCACCAATGGCAGTGACTGGAATTCGGTGTTCATTTGCAATTTTTAGAATCTCCGCAATTTCTTCTGAAGTTCGTGGTTTCAAAAGTAAAGATGGCGGAAAACTTAAATTCTCTGTTTCATCGTGACCATATTCTTGACAAGTATCAAAATCATTGGAGACATATTCTCTGCCTAGTAATTCTTCAAATTGTTCGACGATGGCGTAGTGAATTGAAATGCGCATATTTTAAGGATTGGGGATTGGGGATTAAGAAATTTAGATATACTTTGACAAAAACTTATATGGATCAAATTGCTAGTTCTGTGTGATTATTTAATGTTTTGTAACAAATGCGCAAGTTTTTTCTTGTCTTGTCTATTGTCCCAAAATGCAGTGATTATTATCTTGTGATCTGAAATTTTGTAGTATATACTAAAATTTCCTAGTGAAGCTACTCTTATGTCTTTGAAATCAGTTGATTTAAAAATAAAAGGTGTACGAGCAATCTGGTCTGTTCTCTCAGAAACTAACTTAATAAGTTTCTTTGAATAGACCTTTGATTTATTCCGATTTACCCAATATTCTAGTATTCCAGCAAATTGAAAATCAGCTGTTTTTGTCCAAATTACATCGTATCGAGCCATTCAAGATTTCTTTTATCCATCGCTTCCTGAGAAATCAGATCTCCTGCTTCAATATCTTTTTCGCTCATTTCTAATAATATTTTCTGTTCCTCTGTCAACACTACAATATCAGATTCAAGTGAGCTAACAGAAATTAATTTATCAAGAGCTTCTAAAATATCTCGATTTTTAATAGAAAGAATTTTGTCTATTAATCCATTTCTTAAATTCTCTACCGTTGCCATTTCTTTTTATTTAGACCTTAAATATCGTAAATTTCTTCAACTTATCAAAACTGATTTTATTAAGGAAAAGTATATTATAACGTATTTTTTTCTTCAGCAATGTTTCTAATTCGAGTGGCTTCGACAAGCTCAGTTCCGAGGCAGTACGAAGATTAAATTTAGTAAAGGAAAGGTGCGCTCAACTACATTGTGTCTAACCAATTCAAATTCCTTTTATCCATGCCTCATTGAGAGATAAGTCTTCCTAATCTTATATTTTGTTTGCTCATTTCTAACATTTTCTTTTACTTCAGATACACCTAACAAAGAATTATCGGTATTTCTGTTTGCGGCTGAATAGAGAGATTCAAAACCGTTCTTATCATTTTCAAAAAAGCTTGTTAAAACCAATACCTAGATTTCACATATATTAATTATCTTTAATTAAAATTAAAAAGATGGCAAGTTTATCAATATCAAATAAAATGGTGGAAATGTATTTCGATTATTTGCGGCACTTGGATAGCAGTGCCAAAAAGAAACTCATAATTAAACTCACAGAATCAATAGAAGTTAAATCCGATAAAAAATTCGATATAGAATCAATATTTGGAGCGTGGGAAGACAATCGAACATCAGACGAGATTATTAGTGAGATTAAATCTTCTAGAGTTGAGAAGAAGAATAGCGCTGCTTTATAATGAAGTATTTACTAGATACAAATATATGTATTCATCTATTTCGAGGTCAGTTCAATCTGCTTGATAAATTTAAACAGATAGATTTACAGGATTGTGCGATTTCAGAAATAACTTTGGCTGAACTCATTTTTGGTGCTGAAAATAGTCCGAATCCCGAAAAAAACCAAAAGATTATCGACGCTTTTTTAGAGCAAATTAAAATTCTACCTATTTTTAATGCTATTCCTATTTATGCAAAAGAAAAATGCCGATTGAGAAAAAAGGGAATTATGATTAGTGATTTTGACCTTTTTATAGGAACAACCCCTGTTGAAAATAAGCTTATAATGGTTACTGAAAACATTAAAGAATTTGAACGTATTTCTAACATAGAAATTGAAAATTGGGTACACCGGTAATCGCATTTCTAAATACTAAAATGAATAAAAAAAAACCGCTTCAATCTGAAACGGTTTATATACTTAAAATAAAATTTTTACTTCCCGAATAATCCTCCTAAAAGCCCACCTAAGCCACCTTCTTCAGATTTTTTAGCAGAACCGCCACCCATCAAACCGCCAAGTATGTCGTTTAGAGGATTTCCGCCTGATTGACTAGTACCGCCGCCGCCAAGTAATCCACCTAAAATATCATTCAAAGGATTACCAGGTTCGGCTTGTGCATCACTAGAGGCTTTACCTAAAATCCCACCAAGTAAATCTGACAAGCCTCCGCCGCTTGATACTCCTGATTCTTGTTTTTGTTTGCCAATATAACCCATTACGATTGGAGCTAGGGTGGCTAATAATGGTCCGATTGTACTCATAGAAATTCCTGTTTTACTTGCAAGTGAACTTTCGACGGCACTTTTCTCTGAGCCAAAAATATGGTCTAGAATTGAATTTCCTTCCGATTGTTTTTCTAATGCCTGTGAGGGATTGCTTAAGATGCTACCATTATGATCCTTATCCAATGCCTTATTTAGAGATTCAGCTTCGTCTGCATCTTCTGATTTATTTTTTAAATACATGACAATAAGTGGGACAGCGACGGCCGCCAAGCCAATCATCTGACCTTTACTAATTCCAAACTTATTTTCAGCTTCTTGAGCAACTTGGTTTCCAGTGCTTCCGGTAATTAAATCTATTAAACTCATCTTTATATTTTTTTAAAATTTCTTTCCTAAAGATACCAATTTATTGCTATACAATAAATTACTACTTTTCCTTTTTTAGTTCTAAAATTCAAAGACTCGATTCGTAAAGATTTGATTCAATAGAGATTATATATAAAATTCAGTGGTTATACTACTTGACATTCAGAGTTCGCGTAGCATTTATAAAAATACATTGTAATACAATCGTTGTAGTGTCCAGTACCGCTCTCCTCAATTGAGAATTCATAATCTAATATCGAAGCTTCGGCAGGCTCAGCCACCGTCACAGGTTTAACCCCAGCAACAGGCTCAGCCACCGAGAAAGTGCACTAGTCAGATATTTTTTATTATAAACTTGATTTGACTGGACTTCGTAAATCCTAAATTAAATATCGTAAATCAAGTGTGGCTTCGATAGGCTCAGCCACAGCGACAAGCTCAGCCACCGAGGAAGTGCATTGATCAGATATTTTCTATTATAAACTTGATTCCACTGGACTTCGTAAATCACAAATCAGATATCGTAAATCTAAGAAAATGTGGCTTCGACAAGCTCAGCCACCGCGACAAGCTCAGCCACCGAGGAAGTGCATTGATCAGATATTTTTTTATTGTAAACTTGATTTGACTGGACTTCGGAAAGCCTAAATCAAATATCGTAAATGCGACATCCATGCTCATGAAAATATAAACTTGTAGTAAGAAATTCAGCCGAATTCTTGCACGTCAATACTAGATACCTTAAAATCGAAGACCTCTAAATTGAAAATCCAAATATCAACTTAGGTTCTTTCGGCGGAAGCCTTCTCCTTTTTCTTTTTAAGATTAGGAAGAAAAATCGCTACCATTCCTATCAAAGGCAGAAAAGCGCAAAGTTGATACACATACTCGATGCTAGTGTGATCTGCTAGATTTCCCAATAACGCCGAGCCCAAACCGCCCATACCAAAGGCAAAACCGTAGAAAAGACCAGAAACCATTCCGAGTTTTTTAGGTAATAATTCCTGAGCATAGACCAAAATTGCCGGAAAAGCTGAAGAAATTATCACTCCAATAATCACGGACAAAATACTAGTCCAAAATAAATCGGCGTAAGGAAGCATCAAAGTAAATGGCGCCACACCTAAAACGGAGAACCAAATAACGTATTTTCGACCAAATTTATCACCAAGTGGACCACCGATTAAAGTACCGATTGCACCCGCTGCGAGGAATAAAACGAGATAAAATTGAGAATCTTGAATGGAGACGTTAAACTTTTCGATGAGGTAAAAAGTAAAATAGCTACTCATACTTGCAGTGTAGAAGAACTTTGAAAATATTAATACCATCAAGATCACAACCGACATAAAAACTTGTTTTTGGGTCAAATCGGGCATAACAATTACCGGCTTTTTTTTGGCAACAGACAGCAAATGATTTTTATACCAAAAAGCAATTTTTGTCAACACCGCAATTCCAATAACTCCTGCTGCGACAAACCACACGATGTATCGTTGAGAATTTGGAACTACAATTAATGCCACTAATAATGGTCCTAAGGCAGTACCCGCGTTTCCACCTAATTGAAAGATTGACTGTGCCAAACCGCGCTTTCCGCCAGAGGCAAGAAAGGATATGCGAGATGATTCGGGATGGAAAATTGAGGAACCAATTCCCACAAAAACTACAGACAATAGAATTAACTGAAAACTGTCCGCATAAGAAAGTGTGACAATTCCAGCGATTGACGAGATCATTCCAAAAATCTGCGAAAACGGCTTTGGATGTTTGTCGGTATAAAGACCAATTAAAGGCTGTAAAATCGATGCTGCTAATTGATATGACAGTGTTATCAGTCCAATTTGGGTAAAAGAAAGGTCTAAATTTTCTTTTAAAATTGGATAAACAGCTGGAATTACTGCCTGAATTAAGTCGTTGAGTAAATGGGCAAAAGCAATAGCGAAAAGAATGGGATAAGCAGTTTTCTGAATATCGGTGGTGTCTGCTACTTTTTCAGATGCGGAAAAACCTGATTTTATCACTTGAAATTATTTTATTTTTTTAGATAGGCGTGTTGAACGATTCCACTTTTCACTTTTGAATTGAGCATCAAAATTACGATAAATGCGCCGCAACCAGAGAATGCCATTCCTAAAATCATTGGCAAAATTGTTTCGTTGTGCATAAAACTTACTATTCCCGAAAGAGAAGCGCCAAACACCATTTGGATAAAACCAATTAAAGCAGATGCACTACCTGCGGTTGCTTTAAAAGGTGCAAGAGCCATTGCGGTTGTATTGGGAACTAACAATCCTAACGAGAATAAGAATGTTATTAACAGTCCTACTAAAATTGGCAAAGTAATAATTGACAAAGAATACGTTAATAACATTAAGCCAGAAACGCTGACTAAAATGATGGAAGCAAAAGTAATAATTTGCAGCGATGAATATTTATTAAGTAATAATCTATTAAGTTGGCTTCCGGCAATAAATCCCGCAGCATTGGCGCTAAAAACGTAGCCAAAAGTAGATTCACTTAATCCAAAATAGGACATAAATACAAAAGAGGATCCGCTAATATAGGCAAACATTCCGCCCATTCCGATGCTTGAAGCTAATGCAAAATACATAAAACTTTTTTCTGAAAATACTGTTTTGTAATCCCTGACAATTGTTTTTAATTTTAGCGGAAGCTTATTATTAATACTTCCACTTTCTGGCAAAAAGAAATAAACTGACAAAATAAGGATTAAACTAAATCCTGAGAGCACATAAAAAATAGTTCTCCAAGTAGAAACGGTTAAGATATAACTTCCAACAGATGGCGCAATTATGGGCGCCACTCCCACAATAAGCATCAATGTCGAAAATATTTTTGCTGTTTCGCTAACTGGAAAGACGTCTCTCACCACTGCCCTACTCACCACCATGCCGACGCAACCTCCGAGCGCCATAATCACCCGCATATAAATTAACCAATCTATAGTCGGTGACAAAGCACAAGCGATAGATGCTAGGAAAAACACTCCAAGTCCAAATAACAAAGGTTTTCTACGTCCATACTTATCGGTAATTGGACCATAAAAAAGTTGTCCAACGCTGATTCCTATAAAATAACTTGTGAGCGAAAAAGCAACTTGCGAAATATTGGTTCCCAAGCCCGTAGCAATTGCCGGAAATGCGGGCAAATACATATCGATGCTAAAAGGTGCAAGGGCTGAAAGTCCACCTAAGATAAATAATAAGGAGTATTTTTGTTTATTAGTCATAAATATTGCGTGCTCAATAATAAAGATTGGCAAATTTACGCCTCAGGTTTAGACTTCTAATCAGATGCAATCTTAAAGTAAAGCCAAAAAAGAGAGATCTATAGGTTTTTTCTGCTGAAATTGTTTCCTTACTTTTACTAAATCAAACAAACACAAAGTGGCAACTGATTCAAATAAAAATACTTCTCAATCTGCATTAACTGAAAAGGCGGGTATCACACGACCAGAAATCAGTAGTCTAGCTGTTGCTCAGCAGATTATCAAGAGCCGAAGCAAAGACATTTCGTCGGAACAGATTACAAATGGAATTTTGCAGGGCGATATATCATTACTAAGTCGGGGAATTACAATGATTGAAAGTTCGAATCCCAAGCATTTGGAAAAGGCCGCTGCAATAATTTCGACTTGCCTACCACATTCGGGCAAATCAATTCGGATAGGAATTACGGGAGTTCCAGGAGTTGGGAAAAGTAGTTTTATCGAATCTTTCGGAACTTTTTTAACTGCATTAGGTCATAAAGTCGCTGTTTTGGCAGTAGATCCGAGTAGTACAATTTCGCACGGAAGTATTCTAGGCGATAAAACACGAATGGAAGAATTGGTAAAAGATAAAAATGCCTATATCAGACCTTCGGCATCGGGAAGTGCGCTTGGTGGAGTTGCTCGAAAAACTCGTGAAAGTATTACGCTATGCGAAGCTTTTGGTTTTGATATTATAATTATCGAAACCGTCGGTGTTGGTCAAAGTGAAACTGCCGTACACAGTATGGTCGATTTCTTTTTGCTGCTAAAGATTACTGGAGCGGGCGATGAACTGCAAGGTATCAAACGGGGCATTATGGAAATGGCAGATGCAATTGCGATCAATAAAGCCGACGGAGAAAATTTGCAGAAAGCAAAATCTGCCAAAGTTGAATTCAATCGAGCTTTGCATTTATTTCCAGCCAAAGCTTCGGGGTGGATGCCAAAAGTGACCACTTGTAGCGCCATTACGAAGGAAGGAATTGATAGTGTTTGGGAGATAATTTCGAATTTTATGACCCTCACCAAAGAGAATTCATCTTTTGAGCAGAGGCGAAAAGAGCAAAATCAATATTGGATGATCGAAACAATTGAGGAGCAGTTAAAATCTCGATTTTATCAAAATTCAGTAATCAAATCATTGTTAGAGGAGAATAAAAAAGCGGTGCTAAACAATGAAATATCACCATTTGCAGCCGCTCAATTAATTTTGGAAAAATATTTCGGCGAAAGTCAAACTCCCAATTAGTCTTGGATTATTCTTCGTATAACTTCACTTCACGATCGTAAAAATCATTTGCAAGTGAAATTAGCATTTCCATTTCTTCATTTAATTCTCCTTCGTCAAGATCTTCTGCTTCTTCAAGAAATTCCACTTCGTCATCTTTTAGATTGATGATAAATCGTGGATAATCAAGGTGAATAACAAAAATATCATCTGGAAAATCTGTATTGTCTGCAAGTAAAAATTTAGGTAAATCCATAGTATTATTAAGAATTAAGTATAGGTTGAATTGTGTTTCTTAAGATCAATTTTTTGGTCAGTTTTGTAAAGCGAATATACAAAAATATTGCCGCCGCTGTTAGTCCAACTAGAAGTCCTATCCAAACTCCTACGGCTCCCAAATCTGTATAAATTCCCAAGTAAAACGAAATCGGAAATCCTAAAACCCAGTAAGCAACAAAGGTCATATACATCGGAACTTTCACGTCTTGCAATCCGCGCAAAGCACCCAAAACTACCACTTGAATTCCGTCCGAGATTTGGAAAATCGCCGCAATGATCAATAATTTGGAAGCAATTCCCACCACTTCGGCGTTGGTCAGTCCTTCCTGTAAGTCGTTTGGATTTAGGAATAAAATTGGTAATACTTTGTGGAATGCGATAAAAAGTCCCGCGAACAGAAATTCAATCATTATTGCGAGTAAAAATATTGATCGAGAAACAATTAGCAGTTTTTTATAATCACCAAGTCCCTTCTGATTGCTCACGCGAATCATCGCGGTTACACTCAATCCCATCGCAAACATAAATGTCAATGATGCCAAGCTTAAAGCCACCTGATTTGCCGCCTGACTACTTGCGCCAATTGTTCCACAGAGCCAAACCGATGCAGTAAACAATGCCACTTCAAATAGCATTTGCATTGCCGAAGGCGCTCCAATACTGGCGATTTTTCTGAAAAGTTCCTTACTAATAGTTGATATTTTGAAGCCAGTAAAATATTCTTTGAGTTTTGGATTTTTGGAAAGAATCACGTGCATAAAAATTACCATTAAGATTCGCGAGATTACCGTACCAACCGCGGCACCGAGAATTCCCATTTTTGGAAAAATCCAAATTCCATAAATTAATAAGTAGTTCAAGATTACGTGAATCACATTCGCCATAATCATCGCATACATCGAATATTTTGTTAGCGATAATCCATCGGCAAATTGTTTATATCCTTGATAAATCACAAGAGGAATCAACGAAAATCCTACCAAATCTAGATATGGCATCGCCATAGCAGTCACTTCTTCGGGCTGATTTAGTAATCCCATCAGAGGTTTTGCAAGAAGCATAATTGCAAAAAGTCCAAAACCTAGCGCGATACAAAGCATCATTCCGTGGTGGAAAGCAGCTCTTACTTTACTGGTGTTTTTGGCAGCATCCGCTTCGGCAATTATCGGAGTAATCGCAGTGGAAAAACCAATCCCTACAGACATCGCTATAAATACCATACTATTTCCGAGCGAGACCGCGGCAAGTTCATTACTTCCTAGGCTTCCCACCATTATATTATCCACTATCCCAATAAGTGTATGCCCAAGCATTCCTAATATTATAGGATACGCAAGTTTAAGATTATAGGAGAACTCTTTTGTGTATGTTTTAAAATTCAAAGTCCAAATTTTTAGCGTGCAAAGGTACAGAAGCCGCGAGAAAAATTTTACGCTAAAATCACAAATATTCAGATATATTTGATATTCAAGCTCTTGGCCGTTCAGCCCCCGTATTTACTGAAAAAAATAGTATTTAAATGTAAACGAATCGACGAATAACGTAAAAAAATGAATGTATTGGTTGTATATATTTGCATCAAATTAAACGAACAAATAACAAACATTCATTCCCTATGAAATTTACAGCAAAATTAAAAGGTGCTTTATTAGCAATAGCAGCAGTTGCAATTGGCGGAACTGCACAAGCTCAAGAATCAACTTATAATCAAAACTTCAAACTTGGAGTTGGTGTTAACGCTGGAATAATGACAGATGACGCTTACGATTTCGCTCTTGGAGCAGATGTTCGTTTGCAGTACAATTTTTCTAGAAGAACATCACTTACACTTACAACTGGTTTTACAAATCTATTTGTAGACAAATTTGAGCGTTTTGATAACCAAAATTTACCTGCAAATGCCGAATTTAAAGACCTTGGCTTCATCCCAGTAAAAGGTGGATTCAAAATTTTCTGGTGGGAAGATCAGTGGTACGCAATGGCCGAAGCTGGAATCGCAATTCCTGTAACAAATGATTACAGTGATAGAGTAGGAAATAGTTTGATCCTTTCTCCATCTATTGGACACGCAACAAAATATGTAGATTTATCATTAAGATATGAGCACTACACAGATTTCCCAACTAGAGATGGTGGAAATGGTGTAGGACAAGTAGCACTAAGATTAGCTTACGGTTTCAAACTATAAGCACAATAAAACCAAATAACCAACCGATTACAACCAAAACCAAATAGATTACTCTAACCAAATAATCTAAAACCCAAAACGCCACTTAACTTTTTGCTAAGTGGCGTTTTTTATTATTCCTCACTTTCCAGTTGCCTTCTGTACATAGCGATATTATCCTGAACTTTCTCGTCCAACTCCGGATATTCCATATCCTTATATTTCTTCAATTCCTCCAAAATCACCTTCCCTACAATATACCTGCTCATTTCCTTATCGTCTGCCGGAATGGCATACCATGGCGCAGATTCAGTGGTGGTTTTGTTAATTGCATCTTCATAGCAGTGCATATATTCATCCCATAATTTGCGTTCTTTAAGATCGCCAGTAGAGAATTTCCAATTGTGTTTCTGTTTCTCAAGCCTACGCAAAAGCCTTTGTCGCTGCTCCTCCTTGCTCAAATTCATATAAAACTTAAGAATAATCATCCCGCTATTTTTCAGATGATTTTCAAAACTATTAATATCTGCCATCCGCCTTTCCC
Organism: Flavobacterium ardleyense; assembly: GCF_033547075.1. Taxonomy (NCBI): domain Bacteria; kingdom Pseudomonadati; phylum Bacteroidota; class Flavobacteriia; order Flavobacteriales; family Flavobacteriaceae; genus Flavobacterium; species Flavobacterium ardleyense. Next base: position 3,043,686 of record NZ_CP137891.1, read on the forward strand.
AAAAATTGGCATCCACATCATCCACCGACAAAATAGTTGGCAAATTTTCATTGAGCAAATACTCCGGATGCACGCGCGTTACCAATACATTTTCATAGTGCGACCTATTAAAAACCGCAATTTTTCCCTTTTCAGGAAGTGCGATATAATGACGCCACAAATAGTCGTGCTCCAGCTCAGTACTAGTGGGCGTTTTAAAGCTTTCTACGATAACTCCACGCGGATTTGTTTCCTTAAAAACCTCTCGTATCAAGCTATCTTTGCCCGAAGTGTCCATTCCCTGCAGCACAATTAATACCGAATATTTGTTGTGCGCATACATTTGCTCCTGCAGCTTTTTAAGCTTATTTCGCACCTTATTGAGTGCTTTTTCCTTGTCGTCCGTATTTTTTTCCGATTCAATTAAAGTCGGATAATCGACAAGTCTAAAAGGTAATTTTACCTTAAAATTTTCAATATTCACATCTTCCATAGAGTTGTTTTTTAATAAATGTATATATTTATCTGTTCAATAACAATAATTATTTTCAGGAGCTATTTCCAGCTTTGCTCTTCAAGTCCTCGCAAAAAAAGCAGTAGTTGCAAAGCCGCAATAAGAGCTTCCGTTGGTCGCTTTATTGCGTCAGCAACTACAAAATGCTTTTTTAGCTCCGGGCTTTCCGTTGCAATCTGGGCTAAAAATTCCCTAAATCCACCAATATGTCAAAATTCACCATCGAGCTTCTACTCCACATCATCGGCATCGGCTCCGCATCAGGACTGATTTTCAAGAATGACACACTTTACATCATCTCCGATAATTCTAATGTACTTTTCGAATATTCCATCAAGAACATCAGTCTCACCCAAATTCCGCTGACCACAAATCCACCACAGCAGAATATGCCAAAACCACAAAAACCAGATTTCGAAGCCATCACATTGCACAACGACACACTATACGTTTTCGGCTCCGGATCGACACCCAACAGAAATAAGTTAGTTACCGTTCCAGAAAAAGACAAAAGTAATTTGAAAGAAATTGATCTTTCAGATCTCTATTCTGTAATGCAGAGTTTCTCCCAAATAGATGCTGCCGAATTCAATATCGAAGGTGTTGTCCACGACGGCGAATCTTGGTATTTCTTTCAACGCGGCAATGGTCCATCGTCGCGCAACGGAATCTTCACCGTCAACGGCAATAATTTCACCGATGATTTCTCCATTTTATACAACGAAGTAAAACTTCCAAAAATCAATGGTGTCCGAAGCACTTTCACCGATGCAGTTTTTACCAACAACACGCTCTACTTCCTCGCCACCGCCGAAGATTCAAAATCCGTTTACCACGACGGTGAAGTCAAAGGCAGCCTCATTGGCACATTCGATCTTGCCAAAATGAAAGTCAAAAAAACCAAAAAAATCAGCGACACCCAAAAGTTTGAAGGATTGACCGTTTTTAAAAACGACGGCAAAGAGATTGAGTTTTTATTGTGCGAGGACAATGATAATGACAATTTGAAAAGCGGGATTTATACGTTGAGGATGGGGAAATAGAAAATAATGTAAATATTTTCAGAGATTTAGGCTGGACTATATTTTTAAAAATTAATTTCGTCTAAATGAAAAGTCAGCAATAAAATACTGTTCCGTCAGGTTTGACTTTATTATAATACAGAATTTCATTGCCGATTTAAAAGGACGATAATAATACATCAGAGCCGTAGGCTCGACTTTATTGTAGCGCAGGATTTTAATCCTGCGTAAATGGAACGATGCGTTGCACGAAAAGAGCCATAGGCTCGGCTTTATGATTTACGCGTAAATTCATCGCAGCAATAAACTGTTATTTTTAATATCAATTGTTGCCAAACATCCACATTAAAAATTTATAAAATCGTTCCTCTGGAACTTTTCAACTACATCATAATAATGGACAACGGATTAAAATCCGTTGCTACAATAAGGCCATCCCTACGGGATTGAGAAACAGCGCCATTATAACGAAATCATATAATTTGTTAATAGTAACCGTCGGATCAATTCTGAAATCCTACCACTTAATCAAAACTTTAGCGCAGCAAAACTTATAATGCAACATATAATTCGCGCAATAAGGCAAAATATAATCTCAGAGCCTTAGGCTCGACTTTATTGTAGCGCAGGATTTTAATCCTGCGTAAAAGGAACGGAACGTAGCACAAAAAAGAGCCGTAGGCTCGGCTTTATGATTTACGCATAAATTCATCGCAGCAATAAAATATTATTTTTAAAATCAATTGTTGCCAAACAGGCACATTGAAAATTTATAAAGTCGTTCCTCTGGAACTTTCAACTTCATCATAATAATGGACAACGGATTGAAATCCGTTGCTACAATAAAGCCATCCCTACGGGATTATTTGCACCGAATAAAATAATGAGATAAAATTGTAATGTAGTTGAATAAATATCTCTCTAATAATCTTAAATCCGAATAAGACAATTGTATTTTATCAAATTACTACACCACAATAAAAGAAACTAAAGTGAAATATCAGAGCCGTAGGCTCGACTTTATTGTAGCGCAGGATTTCAATCCTGCGTAATAGAGTTATTGTTTAGCACAAAAGAGCCGTAGGCTCGGCTTTATGATGAGCAAGTAATCTAAGATTAAAAACTTTTTTTCTTAATAGCCGAAGAAAAAATAAAATCCTCGTGTTATTTTTCCCCTCACAATTTACAATCCTAAATCAAATCATCAAACAAATAACGTTCATCAAATTCAATCTCAAATTTTTCCAAAAGCTCTAAATATTCCTCTCTAAAAGTTTTTTTCGCGTGATGTTTTTCTTGATTTTGTATATAAGAATATACATTTTGAATTTGCGACTGACTATAAGAAAAAGCACCATAACCTTCCTGCCACTCAAAACGATGCTCTAAAATTTTTTGATCATTTATGAATTTGGAGGATTTGGCTTTCACCGTTTTCATCAATTCAGACATTGAGACAGTTGGTTTTAAAGAAAGAAAGCAATGAACGTGATCTTCAACACCATTTACAATAAGACTCTGACATCCCGTATTGTTAATAAATTTTGCAATAACAGAAAATACTTCGCTTCGCCATTCCTTGTTCAAGACTGCCTTCCGGTATTTCACAGCAAAAATAATTTGTACATAGACTTTATGATATGTATTTGCCATGATAATTTATTTGATTTGAAATTTCTCTGAAAGAAAATAAATTTATTAAATTCATAAAATATTATAAATACCTAATTAACAGATAAATATAAGGTATTTTATGTTTCTTCGGTATAATATTTATTCTAAAATTATCACGAGTAAAATATGTGTAGATTCTCTACCTGCAATTTATAAAATCGTTCCTCCGGAACTTCGGACAACGCACTTCTATCTGCAACGGATTAAACCGTTGCTACAATAAAGCCATCCCTACGGGTTTAAAACGCATTGGAACGTGAATAAAATTATTTACATATCGTAATAGTCAACTAATCAATTCTAAAATCTCGAGAAATCTTAAAAGCTTTAGCGACGAACATTTATATTGCATGACAATGTTCGACCAGAGAGAGAAAATATAATTCAGAGCCGTAGGCTCGGCTTTATTGTAGCGCAGGATTTTAATCCTGCGTAAAAGGAACGATGCGTTGCACGAAAAGAGCCGTAGACTCGGCTTTATGATTTACGCGTAAATTCATCTCAGCAACAAACTATTATTTTTAAAATCAATTGCTGCCAAACATGTACATTGAAAATTTATAAAATCGTTCCTCTGGAACTTTTCAACTACATCATAATAATGTAAAACGGATTGAAATCCGTTGCTACAATAAAGCCATCCCTACGGGATTAAAACGCATTGGAACGTTAATAAAATATATACATATCGGAATAGTCATCTAATCAATTCTGGAATTCAGAGAAATCATTAAAATTTATGCGACGATTATTTATAGTGCATGACAACATTCGCCCAGAAATAGAAAATATAATTCAGAGCCGTAGGCTCGACTTTATTGTAGCGCAGGATTTTAATCCTGCGTAAAAGGAACGATGCATTGCACGAAAAGAGCCGTAGGCTCGGCTTTATGATTTACGCGTAAATTCATCGCAGCAATAAAATATTATTTTTAAAATCAATTGTTGCCAAACATGCACATTGAAAATTTATAAAGTCGTTCCTATGGAACTTATCAGCTACACTATCTCAATATACGACGGATTAAAATCCGTTGCTACAATAAAGCCATCCCTACGGGATTGAGACGCCCCACTTTTTTTTAAGCTTATAATAATTTAGAAAAAAATCTAATTGGAAACAAATTTTAAGATCCTATTCAATAACTAACTTCTTCACATTTTATCTTTCCTCGTTAAAACCGTACCTTCGTTGCCTTAATTTTTATTACAATTATGAATATTTCAAAAATCCTTCTCATTTTAACTTTACTCATTATGAGTAGCTGCAATCAAGATAAAAAAGAATCTAATTCTCAAGACAAATTTGCAGAGGAACCACATTCTTTTGCACAGCCAAACAAGGCTTATATAAAACATCTGAAACTAGATATTAAAGTAGATTTTGATACGCAAATTATCAGCGGAACCGCTACCTACGATATTGAGAACAATGATAGTGACGAAATTATTTTAGATTCGAAATACTTGGATATCGTATCGGTAACGGCAGATGGAAAAGATACTGAATTTTCATTAGGAAAGTTTGACCAGCAATTAGGTCAAGCGCTAAACATCAAAATTCAAAAAGGAACAAAACAAATTGCGGTTACCTATAATACAACCAAAGACACCGAGGCAGTGCAATGGCTCAATCCACAGCAAACTGCCGATAAGAAATATCCGTTTCTTTTTACACAAGGGCAAGCGATCTTGACTAGATCGTGGATTCCAATTCAGGATAGTCCTCAAATTAAAATTACTTATGAAGCCAACGTTCAAGTTCCTAAACACTTGATGGCAGTAATGAGTGCCGAAAATCCTAAAACGAAAACTACGGATGGATTGTATCATTTTGCAATGAAACAATCGATTCCTGCCTACTTGATTGCTTTGGCAGTTGGCGATATTGAATATAAAGCAATCAGTAATCGAACTGGAGTTTATGCCGAGAAGTCAATGTTGGACAAAGTGCACAACGAGTTTTCGGATATGGAGAAGATGGTTTCGGCAGCCGAAAAGCTGTACGGTCCTTACGCCTGGGAACAATTTGATGTATTGGTGTTACCTCCAAGTTTCCCATTTGGTGGAATGGAAAATCCACGATTGACATTTGCAACTCCAACCGTAATTGCTGGTGATAAAAGCTTAACCTCATTAGTTGCGCACGAACTAGCGCATTCTTGGTCTGGAAACCTAGTGACAAATGCCACGTGGAATGACTTTTGGCTGAACGAAGGTTTTACGGTCTATTTTGAAATGCGAATTATGGAAGCTGTTTACGGAAAAGAGCGCGGAGATATGCTGGCGTTAATTAGCAGACAAGATCTAAATGACGAATTAGAAAATTTAGAAGACACTCCAGATGCTACGAAACTTAAGCTAGACTTAAAAGGACATAATCCAGATGATAGTATGAATAGCATCGCTTATGATAAAGGTTATTTATTCTTACGAACTCTCGAAGAAAAAGTAGGGCGAGAAAAGTTTGATGCTTTTATCAAAACATATTTTAAAGTACACGAATTTTCGACAATGACAACTGAGAAATTTGTGGATTATTTAAATAAGAACCTTTTAGAAAAAAACAATATCACGTTCAATACTGATGAATGGATTTACAAATCTGGAATTCCCGCAAATCAGGCAATCATCACTTCGGATAAATTTAAAAATGTAGAAAGCAAACTGGCGCAATTCATTTCCACGGGCAATTTTGATAAAGAAGTAACTAAGGATTGGACACCACAGGAATGGGTACATTTTGTTCGGAATTTTCCAAAAACTATGACCGCTGACCAAATGCTAGTTTTGGATAAGGAGTTAAATTTGACAAATTCTACAAATTCCTATATTCAGATGGTTTGGTATGAACAGGCGTTAAATCAAAACTACCACGGAAATAATGTTGACAAAAAGATTGAAGAATTTCTAACTCAGGTTGGTCGTCGTTGGTATGTGGAAACACTTTTTAAAGCTTTCAAAAGAAATAATAGAATGGATGATGCTCTAAAGGTTTACGAAAAAGCACGTCCTAATTATCATTCGGTAACTGTAAAAACGATTGATGATCTATTGGGTTATAAAGCGAAATAAGTATTGAAAACGTTAGCCCGCGTGAGGGATGGTCGTGGAAATCCTTTGTTGTGGCTTTGCGAAGCAAAAGCTACGACAAAGATTGGGAACAGACAGCCCGACCTCCCCAAAAATATCATTTCAACTTTTGCACAATTTTTCTTTGGGGAGGGCACGCCCAAAAAAACATAATTACAACCAAAAAAAATCCCTCTACCAAGACGGTAAAGGGATTTTGATAATATAAATATTACAGAATACTGTTTTACAATTTTACTTTTCTATTTCGCTAAGACTCTCCATTTTCTTCATTGCCAAGAAGCCTTTGATATCTTCAAAATGCTCTTTTACTCGGTGATCTCCGAATTCGAAAACCTTGGTAGCCAAGCCGTCAAGGAAATCTCTATCGTGAGAAACGAGGATTAATGTACCGTCAAAATCGCGCAATGCGTCCTTGATAATATCTTTGGTTTTCATATCCAAATGGTTTGAAGGCTCATCGAGAATCAGTAAATTCACTGGTTCCAGCAACAATTTGATCATGGCAAGTCTGGTCTTTTCACCACCAGAAAGCACTTTTACTTTCTTGGTAATGTCGTCACCTTGAAACATAAATGCACCTAAAATATCTTTAATTTTTGTACGTACATCACCAACTGCGATATCGTCAATTGTTGAAAATATCGTTCCGTTTTCGTCCAATAAAGCTGCTTGATTCTGAGCGAAATAGCCAATCTGAGCGTTGTGTCCTATTTCGACACTTCCACTATTGATTTCGATTTGCTTCATAATCGCTTTAATCATAGTTGATTTTCCCTGTCCGTTTTTACCAACAAAAGCAACTTTATCGCCACGCTCAATAACCAAATTTGCATCCTTGAAAATCAAGTGATCGCCGTAGGATTTTGTCAAATCTTTGACCACCACAGGATATTGTCCCGAACGAACCGAAGCTGGAAACTTCAGTTTAAGGGCTGAATTATCAATCTCGTCAATTTCTACAGGCACAATTTTCTCCAGCATTTTTACACGAGATTGCACCGATAATGTTTTAGAAAACGTTCCTTTAAAGCGCTCGATGAATTCCATATTTTCGGCAATCATCTTTTGCTGCTCATCATAGGCTTTTTGCTGATGCACTCTTCTATCTTTTCGAAGCTCTAAATAATGAGAATATTTAGCTTTATAATCGTAAATACGACCCATTGTAACTTCAATTGTTCTATTGGTAATATTGTCTACAAATGCTCTATCGTGCGAAATTACCACTACCGCTTTTGCTGAATTTATTAGAAAATCTTCCAACCACTGAATACTTTCGATATCCATGTGATTCGTTGGCTCATCCAGTAGAATAAGATCGGGCTTCTGCAATAATATTTTTGCAAGTTCGATTCGCATACGCCATCCACCAGAGAATTCACTTGTAGGTCTTGTGAAATCAGTGCGTTCAAAACCAAGTCCGATCAGAATTTTTTCGACTTCCGCTTCGTAGTTTATTTCTTCGATTGCGTAGAATTTCTCACTTAGATCTGATACACGCTCAATTAATTTCATATAAGCATCCGACTCGTAATCGGTGCGTATTGTCAGTTGCTCGTTTAAATGATCAATTTCAGCTTTCATAGCGAAGATTTCACCAAAGGCTTTTGAAGTTTCCTCCATAACAGTGGCATCATCCGTAGTCAACAAATGCTGAGGAAGATAAGCGATAACAGCATCTTTTGGTGCCGAAATTCCACCAGTACTCGGCTTGCTTTGACCGGCAATTATCTTTAATAATGTCGATTTTCCAGCACCGTTTTTACCCATCAAGGCAATTTTGTCATTTTCATTTATGGCAAATGAAACATCAGAGAATAAGGTAGTTCCGCCAAACTGAACGGATATATCGTTTACTGTTATCATATAGTTTTATGCTTATTTTTTTGAATTTGCAAAGGTAGTTTAAAAAAGTTTACAGTAAACAGTTGACGGTTAACAGCGCTTAGTTTGTGAGTAAGAAAGTTGATATAGTTTCAAATTCGATAAAATGAGTTTTCTATTTTAAATAAGAGATTGATACTATAAGTTCGGAAATAACAGAGAAGTTTATAAAAGAAACTTGACGTAAACCAAAACTATGAGAACACAAACCGTAAACTGTCAACCGTTAACTAACAAAAAAGCAGCCGCAATAAAAATTCACAACTGCTATTTGATTTAATTTTCAATTTTAGTCCCACGTCCAAACTGTAAACCGTGAACTGCAATCCGTCAACTAAGAAAAAAGCAGCCGCAACAAAAAGTCACAACTGCTAATAAATCTAAATTTCAATTTTAGACTCACGACCAAACTGTAAACCGTTAACTGTAAACCGTTAACTTACAAAAAAGCAGCTGCAACAAAAAGTCACAACTGCTACTAAATATAATTTTCAATATTAGAGTCACGCCCAAACTGTAAACCGTAAACTGCAAACCGTTAACTAACAAAAAAGCAGCTGCAACAAAAAGTCACAACTGCTACTAAATACAATTTTCAATTTTAGACTCACGTCCAAACTGTAAACCGTAAACTGTAAACCGTAAACTTAAATTAAATTAAATACTCATTCTAAAATCCTCAACAATAGGATCAGCTTTTCCGAAGTCCACTTCCTCAATAAAGAGTTCAACTGCCATTCCAGATGTCCCAAAACCAGCAAGTCTTCCTGACTGAATATTATTTTTAAGTAATGTATCGATCCCAGCGTCTTCCAATTTCGTTTGAAGTGCTGTTGCTAAAATTTCGCTTCCCGAAAATATTTTCATTAATGCCATAGTATATTTTTTTAATTTTTTAGTAAAGCTTTGCTTATTTTTTAAAGGTACAAATAATTATTCCTCGGTGTAATCAAAAATTTCGGGCTCCAAAAGTAATTTGTCGGCAAACACCTCAACGCGCTCTGTATATTTGTCAGTAAATACAAGACGTTGGGTTTTTGTAATACTGTTTGAAATCCGCATCATCTTGGTTTCATGACGCTGCTTTAACAAGGTATCTGCATCATCGACAATAAACATTTTAAGCCGGTTTACGTTGAAGCCCGCAGTACTAAACATATTTGCCAATTTTTCAGGCGTTCCTACAAGTACATCGATTCCGGTTGAAATATAATTTTTATCATATTCCATATCTCCTTTTTCGTGCACTCCATAAACCTGCAGTTTATTGTATTGACCTAATTTGTCAAACATTGCTTCTACTTCTAGCACTTTGGCTTTGTCTTCAACAATAATTAATGCTCGGGGAGATTCTTCGCCTTCTGCAACTAATTGTTGTAAAACATTAATCACAATTGTTGACGTTTTTCCAGTGCCTTGCGGCGAAATAACCATACAGTCGGCACCACTCTTAATAATTGAAAAAGTATCTTCTTGGATTTCGTTCGCCTCGTCCAAACCTGATTCAACAAGGCCTTTTTGCAAATTGGGATTTATTTTCTTTAATTTCATTTTTTATTTTCTTTACTTGCTTGCAAATAGTTTGACGTCATTTTCTGTTACCTGCGGCTCTCCTAGAATGATTAGTCGCTCTACAACATTTCGCAATTCTCTAATATTTCCTGTCCAATCGTACTGCTTTAATAATTCTATTGCCTCATCAGAGAACTTTTTGCACGTAGATCCGTGCTCGCCCGCAATTTTTTCGGCAAAATGGCATATTAACAATGGAATATCCTCACGACGATCGTTTAATGCCGGTACTTTTATCAAAATTACTGCTAGTCGGTGGTACAAATCTTCGCGAAAGCGTCCTTCTGCAATTTCCACCGTTAAATCTTTATTGGTAGCTGCTACAACTCGTACATCTACTTTGATTTCTTTTTCGGCTCCGACTCTACTAATTACTGATTCTTGTAATACTCGTAAAACTTTGGCTTGCGCCGAAAGACTCATATCACCAATCTCATCCAAAAAAATTGTGCCTTTATGAGCTGCTTCAAATTTACCAGCTCGATCTTTTACTGCCGAAGTAAAGGCGCCTTTTACGTGTCCAAAAAGTTCGCTTTCTATTAATTCTGAAGGTATCGCAGCACAGTTTACTTCAATCATCGGTGCACCCGCCCTATCACTTTTCTCGTGAAGCTGATGTGCTACCAATTCTTTTCCGGTTCCGTTTGGTCCTGTAATTAAAACTCTAGCTTCGGTCATTGCGACCTTTTCTATCATTTCCTTGATATGATTGATGGCATCACTTTGACCAATCATTTCGTAATTTTTACTAACTTTCTTTTTTAAAATTCTATTTTCCGTAGCAAGTTGTTTTCTATCCAATGCGTGCCTAATGGTATTCAGCAATCGATTAAGATCTGGCGGTTTCGAAATATAATCAAACGCGCCCATCCTCATGGTCTGAATTGCTGTTTCCATATCGCCGTGACCAGAAATCATTACGATTGGAATTTCAGGCTTCAAAGCTCTTGCAGCTTCCAAAACCTCAACACCATCCATTTTGGGCATTTTTATATCACATAATACAAGATCGTACTCATTGTTTTTAATTTTTTCCAATCCTGCCACACCATCTTCGGCATCTTCAACAATATATTGATCGTTTTCTTCTGAAATTATCTTGGATAAGACTCTACGAATTGACGCTTCGTCTTCTATAATTAGTATTCTGCTCATAATAAATTTTTAAAAATCAGACTGAAAATTAGGCCATTTCGATTTTAATATTTCAACCATTTGTACATCTCTTTCCAGGTTGGCTTTTTTCCATGCATCAAAATTCCCACTCTATAAATTTTTGCCGCAACCCAAACCGTCAAAAAGAATGTTCCGAAAAGTAATGCTATCGAAAGTGCTAACTGCCAAAGCGGAACACCAAACGGAATTCTCATCATCATAACGATTGGAGATGTGAGTGGAATTATTGAAAATGCCGTAGCGACCGTTCCATTTGGATCTTTCAAGACGGCAAAAAATCCAATGTAAATTGCCAACATCAACGGCATAATGATTGGAATTAAAAATTGTTGCGCGTCAGTATCACTATCTACCGCAGCACCAATTGCGGCGTAAAATGAACTATAGAGAAAATATCCTCCAATAAAGTAAATCAAAAACATAATTAAGATTGTTGCAATTGGCAAATTCCACATTTCTGCAATATACAATTGTAATTTTCCAGCTTCGGCCTGTGCCGCTGCCATCATTTCTGGAGATCCACCCGCATTCTTGGTCACATCTACATCGAGAAACATGGAAATTCCAAATAATAATACAATTCCTATTACTGCCCAAATTATAAATTGAAGCACTCCTGCCATCGATGTACCGATAATTTTCCCCATCATCAACTGAAATGGTTTTACCGAAGAAATTATGATTTCGACAATTCTGTTCGTTTTTTCTTCAATTACAGATCGCATTACCATATTCCCGTAGATAATAATAAACATCATAATAAGGTACCCAAAGGCACCACCTATGGCGACTTTTATTTCATTCAATCCTTTGACACTTTCGCCACCTGTAACTTTTACTAAATTTAAGTTGACTTTTGCCTGCGCCTTTGTAATCACTTCGAGATCTAAACCGTCAGCCGTCAGGTTCTGATTTGTAAGTTTTTGTTCAATTTTATCTTCAACAGAATTTATATAACTCGTTGCCGGACTATCATTCGAAATATATTCGATCGAATTTTCATGATTTCTAAGATTTGTTTCCTTGGGAATAAAGATAATTCCCTCGTAACGCTTTGCTGTCACGCTATCACGTAAAATCTGCATATCTACCGTAGACAAATCCAAATAGTTGAAATCTGAATCGCTTTTAAATTCATTGACAAATAATCCAGACTGATCGTGAATAGCAATTGTTTTTGTGTCGGATTTCATTCCGCTCAAGTACGCGATGATTACTGCTATAGCCACCAATAATAGCGGACTTAAAAATGTCATTACGATAAAAGACTTATTTCGAACTTTAGAAATAAATTCTCGTTTAATTATTAGGGTTAAAATACTCATATATCGATATGCGATTTAATTTTTTTATAAATAGTCTCTTATTTCTCGCGAACACTTTCGATGAAGATATCGTTTACAGTTGGAATTTTTTCTACAAAATGGGTGACTTGGCCAGACTGGGTCAATAGATGCAACAATTCATTTGGAGAAGCATTTCCTAACTGAATATTAAATTTCAATTCATCATTTAGCGACTTAAAATTTGTTTTGGTCAAGCTAAATTTTTGTGTGACATCATACAGTAGTTTCTCCACATTATCAGACATTATTCCCACCTCGTAAGTATTGCTGCGGTACTTTCTTTTAACTTCATTGAGAGGCCCCTCAATCAGCTTGTTTGATTTATGTATTAAAGCAATATAATCGCAAAGCTCCTCGACGCTTTCCATTCTGTGGGTCGAAAATATAATCGTTGCACCACCTTCTTTCAAAGCTAGAATTTCATCTTTTATAATATTCGCATTCACGGGGTCGAATCCAGAAAAGGGTTCGTCAAAGATTAAAAGCTTTGGTTTGTGGAGAACAGTGACCACAAATTGAATTTTTTGAGCCATTCCTTTCGATAGTTCTTCAATTTTTTTGTTCCACCAACCTGTAATATCTAGGCGATCAAACCAATAGTCCAACTGCTTTTTTGCTTCGGCTTTGCTCAAACCTTTCATCTGTGCAAGATAGAGACATTGTTCCCCCACTTTCATCGATTTGTAAAGCCCACGCTCTTCTGGTAGGTAACCAATGTATTGAACATGCTTTGGCTGCAATTTCTCGCCATCGAGCAAAATCGTTCCGCTATCGGGTAGTGTGATTTGATTAATAATTCGGATCAGAGATGTTTTACCAGCTCCATTTGGACCGAGAAGTCCGTAAATACTGCCTTTGGGTACAGATAGTGATACTTCATTAAGCGCTACATAATCTCCATATTGCTTTACTACTCTATCAACTTCAAGAATATTTGCCATCTACTATTTTAATTTAGGTAAAAGTATATAATTCATTGCAGAAAGACTTTCTTTTATACAAAAAAACCCATCCGAAATTCTTGCGAATATAAGGATGGGAAAAATTGCTATGAAAAAGATTTTACCAGTTACCAACTAGTAATCCCCAAATATAAAAATATTTTTTAGTTTATGAAAACATATCTTTTACTTTCTCAAAAAAAGATTTATCAGACTTTTCAGGATGTGGTAAAAAATTCTCATCATCTACATACTTTTCGAAAAAATCTTTTTGCTCTCTGCTTAAGGTTTTTGGAGTCCAAACGTTTACATGTACTAGCAAATCTCCAGTACCGTATCCGTTAATATTAGTGATACCTTTGCCTTTGAGCCTTAGAATTTTACCTGACTGAATTCCTTCCTCTAGCTTAATTCTTACTTTACCATTTACAGCATCAATATCTTTAGACGCTCCAAGTACTGCTTCGCTAAAAGAAATATACAAATCAAGATGAAGGTTTTCGCCTTCACGTTTTAGAGTCTCATGCTCGATTTCTTCAATTGCAACAATAAGATCTCCAGGAATTCCATTTCCAGGAGCATCATTTCCTTTATTAGAAACTTTGAGTTGCATTCCGTCAACAACTCCTGCAGGAATTTTTACCGAAACTGTTTCGTCCTGCAAAACCATTCCTTGAGCATCTGCCATTGTCGGCTTACTCTCAATTGTCTGACCTGATCCACCGCAATTAGGACAAGTGCTTGCAGATTGCATACGACCCAAAATAGTATTGGTTACGCGCATCACCTGACCTTGACCATTACAAGTTGTACAAGTTTTATATTTTACGCCTTCGGCCTGAACCTTGCGTTTTACTTTTATTTTCTTTTCAACGCCATTAGCAATTTCTTCAAGAGTCAACTTTACTTTGATACGCAAATTCGTCCCTTTTACGCGACGCTGACCTCCGCCACCGCCTCCAAAGCCACCGAAACCTCCAAAGCCGCCGCCACCGCCGCCAAAAATGTCACCAAACTGACTAAAGATGTCGTCCATATTCATATGTCCGCCACCGTAGCCGCCTTGACCACCTTCAAAGGCTTGGTGACCATATTGGTCATACTTTGCTTTCTTCTGTGGATCACTTAAAATTTCGTACGCCTCTGCAGCAAGCTTAAATTTCTCCTCTGCGTCCTTATCACCTGGATTTTTGTCAGGGTGATGCGCAATTGCTTTTTTACGATATGCTTTTTTTATTTCCTCAGGAGAAGCACTTTTGGTGATTCCTAAGATTTCATAAAAGTCTTTTTTCATTGTCTAGTGTGAATTTTTAGCCTACTGACCAGTGACTACTTGTGGGAAACGAATAATTTTGTCGCCCAATTTATATCCCTTTTGAATTACGTCTACAATCTTCCCTTTTAATTTTGGAGTCGGTGCAGGAATTTGTGTGATAGCTTCGGCAAAATCTGCATCAAAAGCATCTCCAGCTTTTACTTCAACTTCTTCCAGTCCTTTTGACGCGAGAGTAGTTAGTAATTTAGTTTGAATTAACTCAACCCCCACAATAAGCGGATTGTCATCTGACTTTTTAATTTCGGTAAGAGCTCTATCAAAATCATCCAATACAGGCAATAGGGAGTTCAGTACATCTTCATTTGCAGTTTTAAACAACTCTATGCGCTCCTTTGCAGTACGTCTTTTAAAGTTTTCGAATTCTGCAAAAAGTCTTAAAAATTTATCTTTCTCTTTGGCCAAATCCTGCGTCAGTTGCTCCTCTATAGAAATCTCTTCAACTTCTTCATTAAGAATTTGCTCGCCATTTGCATTTTGCTCCAATACAGAATCGTCAAACTCTTGCTCTTTTTCAGTGTTTTCAGTTGTCATACCAACAATATTTTTAAATATATTTTTAAAATTCATTTGATTACCGCAATGCAATAGTTTTGCCATTGTGCAATGCGTGCCAAATTGTCATTTAAATATAATTAGACTTCGCATTGTTGAGAATGCTTTGCTATATTGACAGAAAAATCAGAATGCTTTCGCTAAAAGAATTGCTCTAAACCGAATTTTACTTATTTTGAAAGTAAATCTTTTAAGGCTTCATCCACTTCATTAAATCTGAATTTGTATCCTTCCGAAATTATTTTTGAAGCATCAACTTTCTGACTGTCATAAAGTAAAGTAGCCATTTCACCCACAAAAGGTGTTACCATAAATTGAGGAATATTTGGTAAAATGATGCGCTTGCCCAATTGTGAAGCAATTGAGTGTACAAGCATTGTATTTGTCACGGGTTGCGGTGCCACCACATTATAAATGCCGCTAAGTTTATTTGCCAAAGCAAAGTAATAAATTTTTACAGCGTCGTCAATATGAATCCAAGATTGCCACTGATTACCACTACCAAAGGCAGCGCCAGCTCCCATCGAAATCGGTTTGAGAAGTTTTTGTAACGGAACACTTTCTTTTGCTAATACTAATCCTGTCCGAAGGTAGCAAGTTTCAATTCCTATCTTATTAAAAAGCCGGACGCTGTTTTCCCATTTCTCTACTACATTTCCTAAAAAGTCATCGGCATAATCTGTGAAATTTTCATCATAGTTTTCATCCATGCTTGAGGGATAGACCGCGATACCAGAAGCCGAAATGATTTGCTTGACCTGATGCGGATTTTCTTTTAAAGTCTTGTAAAGCAAATTTCCCGACAACACTCTACTTTGTAAAATTTCCTGTTTATAGCTAGATGACCATCTTTTGGCAATTGTTGCTCCAGCTAAATGTATGATTGCATCAACTCCAATAAATGCACTTTTATCAATGATGCATTGCTCGGGATTCCAATAATAACCTTCAAAGCTGGGCAAACTTTTTATTTTGTCCTTATCGGTAGTAAAATAATTGATATGAATTCCGTGGGATAATAATAGATTTGAAAGATGAGTTCCAATTAGGCCCGTCGCTCCAGTAATTAATACTTTCATATTGATGTGATTTCCTAATTTATAATTTGTGGCAACCGCTAAGCTACGAACACTTCACATCAATAAAGCCACATTTACAGCATGTTTAACTTAAAAGTAATTTGTTATTTCGGTTTTTTGATTTTATGCTCCATTCAAACATCATCTCCGACACAATATCTCCCTGTTCATTAATTCCTTGCGATTGTAATTTGAGAACTTGTCCTTCTTTGGTTTCAATTGCTGCCTTAACTGCGGTAGCGACTTCTTGGCCCTGATTACAGCTAAAAAGTATTTCACCTTTCGCTTTTTTTATAAAATTCATCTCGCAATTTGTGACCAACATCGAAATATTGTGTCCACTTTTTTGCAATTCATTCATAATCAAGGCTCCGGTACTAAGTTCTGCCGCCATCGATTGTGCAGCAAAATAAATTGAGTTAAAAGGGTTCTTATTTATAAAATTTTCCCGAATTCTAGCGATACAACTCATATCGTTTATATCCACTACTCGCACTCCGCATAGATAAGCAGAAGGAAGTTTGGCAAACAAGAACCAATTAATATTTGAATTGGACATTTTCATAGTCGAAATTTTCACCCAATGTAAACAAATATCCCACAACAAACTTTGTTAATTATTAGTTAAATTTCAGTACTCTGTAAAACACAGTACTATTCTTTAGCCATATATTTGCATAAGACAATATCAAACTATACCCACCATGAAAAAAATTAATCAAAATATCGTAGCGTTCTTCACCCATCTCAGTGCACTATTGCAATATGCGTTTCCGTTTTTCAGCATCATAGTTCCATTAATAATTTGGAGCACCGCCGAAAAAAAATTGATTGTCAGAAGACATGCAGCCGAAGTTTTTAATTTTCAAGTAAGTATTTTAATTTACACCCTCATTTTGGCTGGATTGGCGATTCCATTTTTAATATATGGATTTGGCAGCTTTTTTACTTGGGACGAATTTATGGCCGGAGCAGATGTCAATTTTGCAAATTATTCTCAAGCTATCGCACCACTGACATTTGGATTTATCTTTATTGGCCTTTTATTTTTGGCGAAAGCCGCAGAATTCTTTTTAATAATTTATGGCGCTGTAACTGCGTCTCGAGGTGGATTCTTTAACTATCCCCTAAGTATTAAATTTATAAAGTCAACCGAAATTGCAAATTTGGATGGCGAAATCATCCCCACTCACTAAAAAATATTAATATGATAATGCTAAAAAAATGAATATAGAAAACACAAAAGCGCAAATGCGTAAGGGAGTTTTAGAGTTTTGCATTTTATCGGTTCTGAAAAAAAACGACGCCTACACCTCTGAAATACTTGAAACCTTAAAAAACGCAAAATTACTGGTGGTCGAGGGCACGATCTATCCCCTCCTAACACGATTGAAAAACGATGGACTACTCAACTATCGCTGGGAAGAATCATCTTCAGGACCACCTCGAAAATATTACGGACTGACAGAAACAGGAGAAATCTTTCTTAAAGAATTAGGAAGTACTTGGACAGAATTATCAGATGCAGTAAATATTATAACCACTCAAAATAACAATCATGAATAAAACAATTAACATCAACCTAGGCGGACTATCTTTTCATATAGATGAAGATGCTTACCAAAAATTGTCTCGTTATTTTGAGGCTATAAAATTATCGCTCTCAAAATCTGGCAGTCAAGATGAAATAATAAGAGACATTGAGCTGCGAATTGCTGAATTATTTACAGAATGGCAGACCGCACAAAATCAAGTGATTACTCTCTCACAGGTAGATCAGATGATTGGAATAATGGGGCAACCTGAGGATTACAAGATAGATGACGAGCCAGAAGAACCACACACCACTTTTCAGTCGGCAAAGCCATACAGAAAATTGTATCGAGATACCGAAAAAGGAATGATTGGCGGAGTCTCCTCAGGCCTATCGCATTATTTTGGAATTGACACTGTCTGGATTCGTATTCTCTTTGCGCTAGTCGTTTTTTTAGGATTTGGAACTGGAATCATCATCTATCTTATCTTATGGATCGTAACTCCGGCTGCTGTCACTACGGCTGAAAAATTGGAAATGACTGGTCAGGCGGTTAATATTTCTAATATCGAGCGCAAAGTGCGTGAGGAGTTTGACAACGTTTCTAATAGACTGAAAAACATTGACTATGATGAGATGGGAAAGCAGTTCAAAACTGGTGGTACCCGCGTAGCAGATAATTTTGGCGGAGCTATGCTGAGTATTATTGGTGTGCTGGCAAAAGTTTTGGGAGCATTTATCCTTTTTATTGCAGCATCTACTATAATTGGTTTACTAATAGGATTAATTACAATGGGTAGTAGCAGCTTTGTAAATTTCCCCTGGTATGAGTATGCCGAAGTTGCAAATTACACTAGCTTTCCTCTTTGGACAATTAGTATTCTCACCTTTCTAGCAGTAGGAATTCCATTTATTTTTCTATTTATCTTGGGAATCAAATTAGTTGCTCCCACCGTAAGAGCAATGAATGCTGTCTTAAAATACGTACTTATAACAATCTGGCTTTTTGCAGTTGCGGCCTTAATTTTTATGGGAGTTCAGCAAAGTTCTGCGGTAGCTTATGATGCTAAAACCTCAACAAAAGAAATTTTGAATATTGCAACTACTGATACCCTAAAAGTAAAGTTTAGATACAATGATTTCTATACAAGCGATTTGGATACTTCTTCTGATTTTAAAATAATTAGAAATGAGCAGAATCAGAAAGTAATTTACTCAAATAGTGTCGAAATTATTGTTGCAACTACAGATCAGCCTCAAGCATATTTGCAAATTGAAAAAAATGCTGACGGTTCGTCCTATCAAGAAGCCAGAAATGCTGCCGAAAAAATTCTCTACAAATATGAGCTGCAAAATAACACTTTGCTACTTGATAATTATTTCATTTACAATGCGGCAAATAAGTTTCGAAATGAGAAAGTGAAATTATATCTTTACTTGCCTGAAAATCAAATCATACAACCTGACAGCTCATTAAAATATTATGACAACTCAGATAGTAGTGTGTGGAATGCAGATTATTCGCAATCTTTGATATACAGGGCAAAAAACAACTCTTTTCAATGTATAAGTTGTGATGAATTTAGAGTAGGTGCAAAATCTTCAACATTAATTGACACGAACGATGTAAAAAACATAGATTCGCTAGAGACGACAAACAGCGAAAAGAAACGCACCCGTAAGTTTTCATACCGATATAATTCTAACTAAAAAAAGCACAATTTATGCAACGTATTCTATTACAACTATCTATAATCATTTTGCTGGCCACAGCTTCTATTATGCAATCCTGTGGAAATACTCAAATTCTAGAAAGCATTACTCCTTCTGAGAAAACTACAGAACAGGTTGATGTTACTGCAGATTTTGATAAAATTAGAGTCAGCCAAGATATCGAGGTCGAACTCAGTCAAGGCATTAATAAATCCTTTGAAATCATTGCAAGCGATGAAGCTCGTGAAAATTTGAAAATTGAGGTTGAGGATGGTGAACTATCAATTGGTTTTAAGAAGCAGTCCCTCTTTAGAAATAATTCAAACGTAAAAATTTTAATTACTACACCAATAATTTCAAATCTGACTACATCGAGCAGTGCAAAAATAATAGGCATGAATACATTCAAGAGCAAAAACCTAACTTTAATAAGTAGTAGTGGCTCTGAGTTGCAAGTCACTGTAGATGCGGGCGAATTGTTTATTACAGCAAGTAGCGGAAGTAGTATTGAAGTAAAAGGACAGTCAAATATAATTACAGCCGCTAGTTCTAGCGGAAGTAGTATCGAAGCATTGGCTCTTACTGGTGAAACAGCGATTGCAAAATCAAGCAGTGGAAGTTCAATTGAGCTGGGACTAATAAAAAGTCTGGATGCAATTTCTTCAAGCGGAAGCTCAATTAATTATAAAGGTACTCCTCAAATAGTCCAACAGAAGGCAACCTCTGGAAGTTCTATTAATAAGAATTAATTTTTTAAATAAAATGTACTTTTAAAAGAAAAGCAGAAGGAAGTGGAATTATAATAAATAAATAACTAATTTCATTTCCAATTAACAATTGTTACTTCCAAAAAAAAAAGAAAGTGTATTGACTTTGGAACAAGTGAAAAATAAAATCAGGTGGGCACTTCGAAGGCATCCAATCCTTTATTATATGAGGTTTGCAATGATCTGCGAAAATATTTCAGCAGAGGTTGACGATGAAAATTGTTTTAATACGCTGAACGATCGGAAAGATATTGCGCCATTATTTGAAAGTACCTTTAATAAAATAGAGCTTGGTGGCAAATCAGACTTAGCAAAGGCATTAATGATTGCAAATTTTCTTAATAAAAAAATCATCGGCGGACCAGGTTTAGGCCTCTCTTCCGATGTTGCATTATATAAAATGTTGAATGAAAATGCGGGCGTCTGTAGCGATTTCTCGCAAATTTATAATGTTTTTTGTCTGATGGCAGATATAAAAGTTCGAGAATATGGCGTGGTAGAAAAATTCTACAATCCTCAATTTGGACACACATTTAATGAAATTTACTGTGGTAATTTGCAAAAATGGATCATGCTTGATGTGGGCAAAGGAGTATATTATACTGACAAAGTAACGGAACAGCCCCTCTCGGCAAACGAATTGTTTGTACAACTGCGCAGTCAAGAAAATCCTCAAGTATATAGCTTTTTTGAGAAAAAAGATGATGACAGGCGACTTGACAAAATATATAACTCAGATAGCATTCCGTTTCTTATTACCAACTATAGCAATAAGACATATGATCTATACTTTAACAAATATCAAAATAAGGTACCAGGTTTTTTGATAAACTTTTGGCTCATTTTAGTGCGAAAGAATTTTAAATTCTCATTTATACTTGATGATTACAAGAAGTTTTTCTAACGTAAATGTCCACAAATAAATGATATATTTGTACTAAACCCCTTAGACCTATGACTAAAATTTGCTCAACCTTTATTTTTCTACTCTTTATAACAACTATTTTTGCACAGAAAGTAAAGGGATCTCGAGCTGTAACAATTGCTCCCAGGGAAATTGCTTCCTTCGAAACGATAGAAGTGGATAGTAGTTTTGATATTTTTCTAACCTTTGGCGATCAGTGTGCAATAGAAGTTGAAGCAGACGATAATTTGCACGAGTTTATAAAAACTGATATTGCTAATGGAAATCTCCGTATATCTACCTCACAAGAATTTAGCAGTTATAAAAAACTTAGTCTAAAAATCACCTACACTAGCGACCTTAAGATAGTAACATGCAGCGATGATAGCTCAGTTACAGGATTGCAAGACATAGTTTTGGCAGATTTTACTTTTAAAAATTCGGGCTCATCAAAAATTTATGCGGTAGTACGAGCACCGGTTTTTAATATGATTAGCAGTGGAAAGTCGAAAGCTGAACTAAATTTAACATCTGAGAAATCCTCCATTCAGTTATCAAAAAATGCAAATCTCAAAGCCCTAATCTCTTCCAAATCTTTAGTGTTTGATATGTATGATAAATCGGTTGCGGAGATTGAAGGTGATGCTACTAATCTTACACTTAGGCTAGACCATAATTCGAGATTTATCGGGAAAAATTTAACTGCTGTAAATGCGACCATTGTCGCCGAAGGATATTCCTCATCAAGCCTTCAAGTTACTACCAAAGCAAAAATTGAGGCTTCCGCCAAATCAGAAATCGAGTTTTATGGTAATCCGCAGTTTGAAATTATCAAGTTTCTAGATTCAGCGAAACTTAGTAGAAAACCATTATAAATTTAAAATTATAAAAAAATAAGCCACTCACAAATTCTTGTAAGTGGCTTGTTTTTTTTTAAATATAATTATTTTTATGATTCCATCATTGTTAGGTATCGCTCGGCGTCTAGAGCAGCCATACAACCACTTCCCGCAGCAGTGATAGCTTGACGGTAATCTTTGTCCTGCACATCACCAGCAGCAAAAACCCCTGGTAAGTTGGTCTTGGCAGTTTTTGCATCAGTTATTAAATAACCTGTTTCATCCATAGTCAATTGATCTGCAAATATATCTGTATTTGGTTTGTGACCAATTGCGATAAATAAACCTGTGATTGCTATTTCCGAAGTCTCCTGAGTAAAATTATTAATCATTCTCAAGCCTTCCACAACATCGCCACCTAGAACTTCTTCGACTTCGGTATTGTAAAGAACCCTTAGATTTGGAGTATTTGCAACCTTATGCTGCATTGCTTTCGATGCTCTCATTTTATCTTTACGAACAAGCATAGTGACGCTTTTGCAAATATTAGAAAGGTAGGTAGCTTCTTCGGCGGCAGTATCTCCGGCACCTACAATTGCTACGTCCTGATTTCTGTAGAAAAACCCGTCGCATACTGCACAAGCACTTACACCTCCACCTCGAAGTCTTTGCTCACTTGGCAGGCCAAGATATTTTGCAGTAGCTCCAGTTGAAATAATTACGGTTTTAGCGTAAATAACTTTATTTCCATCGATGGTAATTTTGTGAATACCACCTTCTTCTTCACTAAACTCAGCTTTGGTCGCCATTCCAATGTGCACTTTAGTTCCAAAACGCTCCGCTTGTGCTTGTAATTGTAGCATCATTGTAGGACCGTCAATCCCTTCAGGGTACCCAGGAAAGTTATCAACTTCTGTCGTAGTTGTCAACTGTCCACCTGGTTCCATACCAGTATATAAAACTGGATGCATATCTGCTCTTGCTGCATAAATTGCTGCAGTATATCCTGCAGGTCCTGAACCTATAATTAGGCATTTTATAACTTCTGATATTTCTGACATAAATTTTTGACTTTAATGTCTGCAAAGGTAGCTTTTATATGAAACACTGGAAAGCCAAATTTTACCGTTTTTGACTGTTCTAAAATTTTTCTTGATTTCTTAATTTTCTAGTTGTACAATTCGAATAAAATTATATCTTTGCAGCAGAATTTTACGGGGTGTAGCGTAGCCCGGTTATCGCGCCTGCTTTGGGAGCAGGAGGTCGCAGGTTCGAATCCTGCCACCCCGACGAACAAATCCTTTCTGCATTGCAGAAGGGATTTTTTGTTTATTACAGATCCGAGCTTGCTCGAAGATTTGTAATAAATGAAAAAGACCTAGCAGTTTGAAAAACTGCCCAAAGGATTTGGACGTCTCTTAATACCCTAATCCCAGGATCATTCTTTAATAATCCTGCCACCCCGACGAACAAATCCTTTCTGGTTTCAGAAGGGATTTTTTGTATAAAATAAAGCCGAGCTTGCTCGTAGATTTATTTTATACAAAAAAGACCTAGCAGTTTGAAAAATTGCCCAAAGGGCTTGGACGTCTCTTAATACCCTAATACCAGGATCATTCTTTAATAATCCTGCCACCCCGACGAACAAATCCTTTCTGCATTGCAGAAGGGATTTTTTGTTTATTACAGATCCGAGCTTGCTCGAAGATCTATTTTATACAAAAAATCCCTAGCAGTTTGCAAAACTGCTGAAAGGATTTGTTTGTCTCTAATAACCAAAATTTAGGATCACGGAGTAATCCTGCCACCCCCGACTAAAAAATCCTTTCTGGTTTCAGAAAGGATTTTTTGTTTTATAAAAAACCGAGCTCGCTCGAAGTTTTATAGAAAAGAAAAAATACTTAGCAGTTTGCAAAACTGCTATAAGGATTTATATGTCTCTAAAATCTCTACAAAAGAATCATGTACTAATTGTGCTATTCAATTCATATGATTTTAGCAAAATAATAGCTACTTTAGATGGTGTTCTCTAATAAACGTCTTGCGCGAGATCCTGATATCGAACTCGATTTACAATATAGCTTAAATGAGTCCTTTTGTAAAGAGCGGACTGAGTAAAATTAATATCCGAAGTTATTATAAAGCTATAACCTGAGAGAGCATTTATAGACTTACTTAAGAAAATAAGGGTCGTTTGCATTTTTACTACCCGACTCCATAAGCTTCTGAGGTTTTATATAATTATTTATTACTCCAAAGTCTGCTCACCACCACCGTTTACAAAAATAGTCTGACCACTCACCCACTCCGAAATCGGAGAAGCAAAATACAGCATCGCTCCTGCAATATCCTCTGCTGTTCCCAGTCGTTTAATTGGTGTGTGAGCCAGCATCGTTTTTTCGATTTCGGGTGTCAAAACACTTTCCAGTGCAGCAGTACGTGTAGCTCCTGGACCAACAGCGTTAATTCGAACTTCCGGTCCAAAATCGTGTGCTAAATTTGCCACTGTATGGTTTACCGCCGCTTTTGACCCACCGTAACCACTCATGTTTGGACTTTTATTTATGCTAGACATCGAGGTGGTGAAAACAATAGATCCGTATCCCTCTTTTTTCATGTATGGAACAACCAACTGGCATAGCTTCCAACCACTAAAAACGTTTAGTTCATAATCTCGTTTAATATCTTCAATTGAGATTTTAAATGGATTTTCTCGTCCACCGCCACCACCGCCGGCATTATTTATCAAAATATGCACCCCTCCAAATTCCTTTACAGTCGTCTCTACCAAATTTACCAAGTCACCATCCTTCAATACATTGCAAGAAACGGCAAGTACCTTTACCCCTAGCGCCTCGATTTCTTTGGCAGTATTTTGAGCATCCTCTAAGTTAAAATCACCGATTGAAATGTTTGCGCCGTGTTTGGCCAACATTATCGCCGTAGCTTTCCCAATTCCGTTTGCCCCACCAGTCACGATGGCAACTTTTCCTTTTAAATTAAACAATTCTGAAGCATTCATATATTTTTAGTTTTAAGTTTAAATTAATTGAGTCTATTTCAATTTTAAATACACTGATTTTCCGCTTTTGATAGTTTCAAGAATAGATATATTTCTAATTTCCATCGGATTCACCGTTAGTGGATTTTTGTCTAGAATTACAAAGTCTGCAATTTTTCCAGCCGAAATACTGCCTTTTGAATCTTCTTCAAAAAACTCATAAGCAGAATTAATTGTGATTGCTTTAATGGCATCGTAGGGAGTTGTTCTTTCGCCTTTTCCGATAATAGCACCAGATCTTGACACTCTGTTAACTGCGGTCCATATTGAGAAAATTGGATTTATCGGGGTTACTGTCGCATCCGAATGATTGGTTGGCTTTAATCCCAAGCGGGCAGCAGAAACCATCGGGCTCAGAAAATCGGCTCTATCTTTTCCTAAGTTTTTTACGTGTACATCACCCCAGAAATAAGCGTGATTCGTAAAAAATGAGGGCTGCATTTTATATTTTACAAAGGTTTCCAATTGATCTTGACGCGCAAACTGAGCGTGGATAATAATTGTTCTACGATCTTTATCCAACGCCTGCTTCAAACTTTGACAAGCATATACGTGTGCTTGGATAATCATATCTACAGTGGCATCACCATTGCAGTGAATAAATAACTGATTCTCTTTCTCATAAGCCACAAGAAATAATTTGTTGATGGCGTCCTGAGTCAGACTTGGCAATCCGCGACAATCGTGCACGCAACCCGGAACTTGAGTTAAGAATGGTTTACTAAAAAAAGCCGTTTTCCCTTGTGGAGATCCGTCAGCAACAATCTTAGTCCCTTGAACTTTAAAACCATTTTTATAGTTCTTAAATTTTAACCCATTATCTCTTAAATTGATTTCTAATTCGTCGTAACCTGCTAGAGCGATCAAATCTATCTTAAACTTTCCTGCATCTGCCTGCGACTGAAAAAATTGGATAGCGTCCCGTGTTGTCATTCCATCTTGTGCGGTGGTGATTCCGTTGGACGCATAATATTCTTGAGTCTTATCAAAAAATTGGCCCTGCTTAGACGCTAGTTTTTCAAGCATTATTCGCATAGCTGGATACATTGCTGTTTCTTGCAACAATCCACTCAACTCATTTGTATTCGTAAATCTATCAATTGTACCTCCCTGAGGACTGGTACTTTTCTCGTCTAATTTTAATTCTTTCAGTGCTAGACTATTTGCCACGCCCATATGGCCACTTGTGTGCTGAAGGTACACCGGATTATTGCGCAAAACTTTGTCAATATCATTTTTGGATGGATGTCTTTTTTCCAACAATTGGCTTTCATCATATCCCCACCCGTAAATCCATTCGCCCTCTGCGATTTTATTTTCTTCCTTAAAATTTTTTAATTTCTGAAGAATGTCATCAATATTTTTGACTTCCCCAACTGGTTCCGGGTTTAAATCTACTTGACCCATCGTATTTGAAACCATTCCAAAATGGCTATGCGGATCAATAAATCCTGGTAGTAATGTATGCCCTTTTAAATCAATTTCTTCCGCATTTGCATATTGAGACTGCGCTTCATTTTGTTTTCCTACAAACACAATTTTCCCTTTTTCAACAACGACTGCTTCAACATATTCTGGCTTTTCTGAATGCATTGTTAAAATCTCACCATTAAAATAAAGCTGAGTGTCAGATTTGCTAGAAACTTTAGATTGCGCTTTTTTAGAAACACAACTAAGTACAGCAGCAGATAAAGTTATTAGTAGGAAAATCTTCTTCATAATAATTGATTTAAAAAAAATTTATTGCCGAGAATTATCTATGCCATTCCGAATCTATGTCGCGCAATATTCCTTCATAGCGGTCCTTCAACTCAGCAGAAATTTGTTTAGAAGAGGTGTGAATTTTTCTTAATTGAAGGCTCAAAAATATACCGAACAGACCAGCAAACAAGAAACTCATTGCAATTAATACTACCACACTAAGACCTGCAAATAGCGGATTCCAAATTAAAAAGAACGAAGCAATTGCGCCAAGAATACCAAAAATTAGCAACGGCATCCAATTTCTACTTCCATATCTTTTCATGTCTAAGGAAAAGCTGATGGATGAAATAGATCTAAATAACAGTAAAAAACCAACATAGAAAGCTAGAATACTTATTGATAAGGCAGGGTGTGTAAACATCGAAATACCTACAACTAAAGTAATAATACCAAAGGCAAGCGACCAGCCCCAATTATCAAGTTCATCTTTATTGGCTACCGAAAATATTATTTCTGACAAACCTCCAAAAACAAATGACAGGGAAAATAATAGTGATAAAGTTAGTAGAGAACTCAGTGGAGCACTAAAAGCGATGATACTAATAATGATAAACAGTATGCCGACAATTAAAGGAACATACCAATATTTGACCGAGTTTTTGATTGAATTTAAAAATGCTGATTTCATGGGAATGTATGTATTAAAATGTTATTTATTAGTCTTTAATCTATCTTAAGCGTTAATATTCTAAGTTTTTTTCTGCTCCGTTTCCAAAATGGATAAGGCATTCTCTCCCACCATCATTCCCTGCGATTGACCGCCTAAAATGTATGCTCCAATCCAGTTGAAAAGTGTTCGGAAACGATTTCGGTAATTTACCAGCAATAACAAGTGCACAAAAAACCACGAAAACCATGCTAACCATCCGGTGAGGGTGGTTTTAGGAAAAGTAAGATCGGCAACAGCTTTATTTTTACCTATTACCGCCATCGAGCCTTTGTCAGTATATTTAAAAGATGCTTTAGTTTTGCCTGTGCTCTGTATAATTATTTCTAAATTTTTTGCCAGTTGTTTCCCTTGCTGCATTGCTACGCTGCCCAGTTGCGGATGTCCTTTTGGCCAATCAGGATCGGTGGTTTGTATACAGGCATCGCCTATTGCAAAAATATTCGCCGACCCTATCAACATATTATACTCATCAACTTTTAATCGATTTCCTCTATCGTAGAATTCATCCGGAATACCATTAAATTTCATGGCAGTGACGCCCGCGGTCCAAATCAGGGTTTTAGTTTCTATGAATTCGCCATCTTTAAAGAATACTTTATCATCTTTATAATCAGCGACAAACTTTCCTAAAATTAATTTTACACCAAAATCTTCCAAGCTCTTTTTTGAATATTGTTGCGATTCTTCGCTCATTGGCGGAAGTACAACTTCCGCGCCATCTACCAAATAAATATTTAGTGGCTCATTTGCTAATTCTGGATAAATTTCGTGCAAAACTCGCATCTTCATTTCGGCAATCATTCCCGCAATTTCTACTCCCGAAGGGCCAGCGCCAGAAATGACAATATTTCGCATTTTGCGACGCTCTACTTCATCTTTTTCGTAAGTATATTTTTCGCCTTGAGCAATCAAATAATTCCGAAGTACGACCGCGTCATCAACTGTTTTCATTGGTAAAGAATGCTTTTGAATGTTTTCCATTCCAAAGTAATTGGCTTTGGTACCCGTTGCAATTACCAAATAGTCGTACTCTAATTCGCCAGAAGATAGCACAACTTTGTTTGCGCCTGGAACCACTTCTAAAAGTTCTCCCAAGCGAAAATTTAAATTTTTTTCTCCCCTCAATAAAGTTCTAAAAGGAATTGAGATACTAGAAACATCCAGCATTCCTGTGGCTACTTGATATAATAATGGCGGAAAAAAATTGTAATTGTTTCTATCCACTAGCGTTACCTGAATTCCCTTTGTGCCACCCAACTTTTTCGCAAGATTTACTCCCGCAAAACCTCCACCTATTATTACTACTTTTTTATCTTTCATCAATTTCATTTTAGGTTAAAATACCGCAACTTCAAGGTGAGAAATTGCGAAAGAAGTTGCTAGTTTTTATCTTAACTTGATGTCACCACCATCTGCCATCAAAGTTTGTCCGGTCATATATTGACTGTCATCACTTAGTAAAAATGCTACGACTGGTGCTATATCGTCTTTAGGATCGCCAAAGTGACCCAATGGAATATGTTTTGCAATTTCATCATATTGAGCGGGACTGCTTTCTTTCCATTTCACAACTCCTTCAGTCATTGCCAACGGACTTACAACATTAACTCTAATTTTATCCTTACCCCATTCATTGGCCGCTACACGGCTTAATCCTCGAATTGCTTCTTTGGCAGCAGCGTAGCTAGCCTGACCTATCTGCCCATTGAGTGCAGCGCCCGAACCAAAGTTTACTACTGATCCTTGGTTTTTTTTAAGCTCCTGATATGCGGCTTTCATAAAATTTAAAGTAGCATTAAAACCTGTCCCAAATGATAAAGACCAATCTTCTTGAGTCAATTCAAGCAATGGTTTTTGTCTTGATGCATGGGCATTATTTACAAGGCCTGTTAATTTTCCAAATTTGGCTATAGCCAATTCTACTGCTTCCTGGGCCACAGATTCTTTGGAAACATCTCCTTTTAGAAAAACAATTTTACTTGAGTTTTCTTCAACTTTCTTTTTACCAGCTTCCTCATTTATATCAACTGCTACTACCGAAGCACCTCTAGCAACTAGTACCGATGTTAATGCTCCCCCAATTCCAGCTGCTCCGCCGGTTACGATTATTACGTGACCTTTTAAATTTTCCATATTTTTTAATTTTAGTTTAAATGTCTAATTGGTAATAACTTCAGTTTTGTTCGTGAGCTACGCCAATTAAAGAATAGCAAAGATACCACTGCTTCGAGAAGAATATTTTGTTCACAACGTTTAGAAAAATGTCCAAATAGTGTATTTAACAAAATTTAACTTGCTGAAATTGAAGTATTCTAAAACTACAAAATATTATTTAAATGTCTAATAAACTTTATTGCAACAACTTCCTAAATTTTCCTGGACTGAAGCCACTATGTTTCTTAAAAAACTTTCCGAAACTATAGACATCACTAAAATGTAAACTTTCGGAAATTTGTTCGATACTTTCTGCTGTCTGGGTTAATTGATTTTTGGCAAATGTCATTGTAGTTGCTGCAATTAGATCACGTGGAGCAGAGCCAGTAGTTTCTCGAACACAATTGCTGATGTATTTTAGAGATAAATTAAGTTTGTCAGCATAATATTGAAGCTCCCGCTGCGATTTAAAATCTTTTTCAATGGCATTCAGAAATTCGATGGTTATACTTTCTTTGCGATTATTTTTACTAGGAACTCTATTTTTACTATCAAAAATTTCTTCGACTACCATATAAATAAGTGCCATATATAAACTTTGGAGGATGCGATCTCTGAAACCTGATCCCACTTCCTTTTGATAATAATGATTAATTGTCTGAAGGTGTTTCCAAATGACATCAAATTCTACACCATCTAATTTTAACCCTTTGTCAAGTTGCTGCTGATTTTGGTAGGCTTCGTATTTATTAAAACCTAGCAACAAATCCGAATTTAGTTTTGAATCAACTTCCAACATAAAAAGCTGAATACTTTCAAAGCTGCTCACACTATATACCGCACCCTTATTTAAAAAAAACAGTGTGTTAGGCCAAATCTGATAATCTTTTCCGTTTACTTGTATATCCAATTGTCCTTCTTTTAGATAAATAGAGACATTTTCTTTAGGAGTATATTTCCTATTGATTTTGATGGTCTCTTTAAAATCTACTTCTGTGATTATAACTAAGGACTTATTATCCATTTGAGAGCTTTTTCTAAATGATTTATGATTTTAAAATTACAATTTTATTTTGGTAGAATTTCCCCTAGCCCAGATTGTAGCGGAAAACCCGGAGTCTAAAAAAGCCTTTTTTCTTAACTTCTGGACACACAAGAGCGACCGGCGGAAGCTCCTTGTGTGGCTTAGAAGTTGGCTTTTTTTGCGAGGATTTGTAGAGAAAAGCTGGATTAGCTCCAAATAAAAAAGCTGATCATCAAAATAATCAGCTTTGCATGGTTTAAAAAAAGAGTGTAGCTACTTTGTACTAATATTATATTCTGGCAAGACCGCAGCTTTAGCAAATGCATCGTCGGCCTGAGCACCACCACCGCCAGCAACTCCTACAGCGCCAATTAATTGGTCTTTGTAATATAACGGCACCCCACCGCCGAGCAATAAAAGTTCTGGAAGATTTGCTAAATTTTGCATGTCAGAATTTGCTTTTGCATCGCGATCCAACTTTAATGTCGCAGTCTTTGTCGAGGCCGAAGTAAATGCTTTTCTACGTGCTGCTTCGGTGTTATGAGGGCCAATTCCATCGCCTTTGGATACCACAATTGTTTGTCCCGCCACATCTACAATGGCTACAGTAACTTCTTTTCCGGCGGCATTTGCGGCTTTCCTTACCTGCTCAACCAATTGGAATGCGATATCAGAAGTTAGCTGAGCAGTAAAATTTAGTTGAGACTTTTGGGTTTTTGCAGGTCTCATAGACTGTGCATAAGATGTAATTGAGGTTATCATTACTATAAAAATGAATGCACTATTTATATAATTTTTCATCTTAATTTCCTCGATAAGTTGAGTAACCAAAAGGTGAAAGTGTAATTGGCACGTGATAGTGATTTTGGTCTTCTATTTGAAATACGACCTCGATAAAGGGATAAAATGACCCTATGTTTTTCGCTTTAAAATAATTGGCTGTAAGAAAAGTCAGTCTATAAATTCCTTGATTATCTGCCTTAGAATCTAAAAAATCTGGGATGCGCCCATTTTTATCGGTTATTTTCTGATCGATGGCCACCCAAGTTTTTTGGTCTTTGGCCCTTTTTTCTAGCATTACTGGCACACCCACCGCAGGTTGTCCTAGACCAATATCTAATATATGACTAGAAAGTTGGAAATTTGAGGATTGAGCAAAGAATAAAGAACTAAATAATAATAGTATTACCAAGAAGAAATTTTTCATAAATGTTAACTTTAATTTAATTTATTTTAAAAATCAGGACAATAGTTACTGTTTTTATAACTATCTTTTAAAACTTAAGCAAAGGAACAAAAAAATGTTTGCGAATCATTTTTGTTTAAGTATATTTGTGAAAACTTAAACAGAATGAATCGGCTTAGTATTGCACAGTTAGCTCAATTCTCAGGAATTAAACCGCATACCATTCGGATTTGGGAGCAGCGCTATAATGCACTATCACCTGAAAGGACGGAAGGAAATACCAGGTCGTATTCGGGCAATGATTTGCGCAGACTCCTTAATATAGTAGGGCTTTTGGATAGCAAATATAAAGTTTCTGACCTTTGTGTTATGACCGATGAGCATTTGCACCATCTTATCCAACAGCAATATAACGAGGAAGTTGATACAGATTTTCAGAAATATGTGTTGCAACTTATCGCGGCGGGAATTGACTTTAACCAAGCGCAGTTTGAAGAAACATTGGATTATTGTCTGGAAAAAATAGGAGTTATCGCGACTTTCAAAAAAGTGATTTATCCGCTGCTTCAGAGGCTCGGCATGATGTGGGCGGCAGATTTAATGCCACCTGCTCAAGAACATTTTATGAGCAATATTATTAGACAAAAATTGCTTGTTGCTCTTGATACAATTCCACCGGCAAAAGATACTGCAAAAAAATGGCTGCTTTTTCTGGCCGAAGATGAATTTCACGAAATAGCACTGCTTTTTGCACATTATCTGTTAAGACTTCGCGGAGAAAATGTTATTTACTTAGGAACAAATGTTCCTTTAAGTACGCTACAACAAGCCGTGGACACTGTTGTCCCTGATGCTGTGCTGACCTTTTTTGTAAAAAGCAATTTTACCGAAGATCAGCAACTGTATCTTAACTCAGTAAGAAATTGTTTTCCCAATGGAAATATTTATATTAGTGGGAACGAAAAATTGATATCTACTTTAGAATTAGATAGTAATACGACTTGGCTTCAAAATATCGATGATTTATAGAAATACTGTAAAGTGGGATTCAATATAAATAACAACTAAATAATTACAAAATTTATGGCTCGCATTGCAATTATTGGTTCTGGTTTTTCTGGTTTAAGTGCTGCTTGTTATTTAAGCAAGGCAGGGCACGAAGTGCATATTTTTGAGAAAAATGCGTCCATTGGCGGACGTGCGCGTCAGATGAATACAGACGAAGGCTATATTTTTGATATGGGTCCGAGTTGGTATTGGATGCCAGATGTTTTTGAACGTTTTTTTGCAGATTTCGGACATAAACCTTCCGATTTCTATTCGCTTCGTCTTTTAAATCCTTCTTTTGATATTGTTTTTCCCGAAAACGAAACTATGCACGTTCCGGCAAATTTTGAAGAACTTTGCGCGATGTTCGAATCTATCGAAAATGGCAGCGCTGTGAAGTTGCAGAAGTTTATGGACGATGCAAAATTTAAGTACGATGTTGGAATGTCAAAATTAATTTACAAACCAGGTTTATCTCTCTTAGAATTTGCCGATTACGAGGTAATTTCGGGTGCATTAAGATTAGAATTGTTTTCTTCCTTTAGCAAACATGTTCATAAATATTTTACGCATCCAAAGCTGATTGCATTAATGGAATTCCCGGTATTATTTCTGGGTGCTATGCCACAAGACACACCTGCTTTGTATTCGTTAATGAACTACGCTGGGCTTAAATTAGGAACATGGTATCCCAACGGAGGTTTTGGAAAAGTGATAGAAGGAATGGCAAAGGTTGCAACCAACTCTGGCACAAAATTTCATTTGAATGCAGCAGTGACCAAAATCAATCATCAAGATGGAAAAGCTACTGGAGTAACGGTCAGTGGAGAAAATTTAAATTTTGACTCCGTGGTTTCATCGGCAGATTATCATCATACCGAAAGCAAACTATTGCAAGAGGAAGATCGAAATTATTCGGAGAAATATTGGGACAAAAAAACCTTTGCTCCTTCTTCATTAATCTATTATTTAGGATTAAATAAGCGTCTAAAGAATATTGAACATCATACCTTATTTTTTGAAGAAGATTTAGATGTCCATTCTAGGGAAATATACAAGCAGCCGCAATGGCCTACAAAACCGTTATTTTATGTTTGTTGCCCTTCCAAAACTGATAATACTGTTGCTCCTGCTGGACATGAGAATATTTTTATGCTGATGCCAATTGCAACAGACCTTGACGATAGCGAGGAAATGCGAGAAAAGTATTTCAAATTAATGATTGAGCGATTAGAAAAGCAAACTGGCGATTCTGTTCTTGAGCACATTGATTATAAAAAGAGTTATTGTGTGGACGATTTTAAATTAGATTACAATTCATACAAAGGCAATGCTTATGGATTGGCAAACACGCTTATGCAAACTGCCAATTTGAAACCAAAAATAAAAAACAAAAAGATTAAGAATCTTTTCTATACCGGCCAACTTACCGTTCCTGGACCTGGAGTACCGCCCTCGTTAATATCTGGAAAAATCGTTGCAGAGCAAGTAGAAAAAAATTTAAAAAAAGCATATGAAAAAGCTATATGATAATTTGTCCGTAGAGGTCAGCAAAATGACTACGCGTAGCTATAGCACGAGCTTTTCTCTTGGAATCTACTTTTTGAGTCCTGCAATTCGAAATTCAATTTATTCCATTTATGGTTTTGTACGAGTGGCCGACGAAATTGTGGATAGCTTTGAAGGCTACGATCGTGAAGGCTTGTTGGCAAAGTTTCGCGCCGACACCTTTGAGGCAATCGAGCAGGGAATTTCTACCAATCCTATTTTGCATTCGTTCCAACACGTAGTTAGAGAATACGATATTGATCTTAGTTGGATTACGATTTTCCTTGACAGTATGGCGATGGATTTGCAAACTGTTGAGTACAATAGAGAGAAATTTAATTTGTATATTTTAGGTTCCGCAGAAGTAGTTGGTTTGATGTGTCTACACGTTTTTGTCCAAGGAGATAAGAAGCAATTTGATGACCTTAAACCGTATGCAATGAAGCTGGGTGCGGCATTCCAAAAGGTGAATTTCCTACGAGATATGAAAGATGATTACGAAGTTTTGGGTCGAAACTACTTTCCGCATATCGATTTCAATGATTTTACAACTGATTTAAAAGCTACTATTGAGAAAGAGATTGAAGCCGATTTTGCCGAGGGTCTTGCTGGGATAAAGCTACTTCCGGCTTGCTGCAAAGGCGGCGTTTACTTAGCTTATGTTTATTATTACTCACTTTTTAAAAAAATTAAAAGATTACCTGCATCGCGAATCATGGAAGAGCGAGTGCGCATCAATAACACTCATAAATTTGGCTTGATGGTCAATAGTATGGTGCAGTACAAGATGAATTTGCTTTAATATCTGATGCCACTTTTGGCTTTCGCCGAATGTATATAGATTAACAAGAAGCTATAAATTTCTTAAGAATGTTGGAGGTTTTAACTTCGATTTTTGGGGCACTTCGGCAACTACCGAAGTCATAAAATCATCCAACTCCTTAGAATACAAAAAAAACAAAAATGAAAACCTATCAATATAAGGCGGAGCAGTTTATCCCAATAGATTTAGAGCACGCTTGGGACTTTTTTTCGAATCCTAGAAACCTTTCAACCTTGACGCCAAAAGAAATGGATTTCACGGTTTTGACTGAGTTACCTGCAGCAATCTACGAGAATATGCTCATTGATTATACTGTAAAACCATTGTTTGGTATTCCGTTAAAATGGCAAACAGAAATTATCGAAGTAGAGCACAAAAAGCACTTCACCGATATTCAAAGCAAAGGACCTTTCAAGCTATGGAGACATAAACACGAGTTTGAAGCTGTTGAAGGTGGAGTTTTGATGAATGATACCGTTGATTACCAAATGCCTTTTGGAATTTTAGGAACCTTGGGTCACTCACTTTTGGTAAAAAAACGAATAGAAGGTATCTTTACCTATAGGAAAAAAGTATTGGACAAATTATACAAAAATAAAAAATAATGGTACTTACAAATATACTAATTACGCTAGGAGCATTCGTTGGGATGGAAGCCGTTGCTTGGCTTGCTCACAAATATCTGATGCATGGATTTCTTTGGACTTTACACGCCGATCATCATAAAAAAGAAACTACAGATTTTCTAGAACGCAATGATTCCTTCTTTTTAATCTTTGCAACGCCTGGAATTATTTGTCTTTTCATAGGAATGCAAAATGATTTTAATCCGTTATTTTTCATCGGCTTGGGAATCACGCTTTACGGAATGGCTTACTTCTTTATTCATGATATTTTTATTCACCAACGCTTTAAAGTACTTCGTAATTCAGATAATGCCTATTTCAAAGCCTTAAGACGTGCTCACAAAATGCACCACAAACATCTTGGCAAGGAGCACGGAGAATGTTTTGGCATGCTATGGGTTCCTATAAAATACTTCAAGCAAAGTATGGATAAGAAAAAATCTGCTACTACTAAAGTCAGTTCTTAATATAAAACGAAATTTTTTAATCTTTGAAAAATTTAGATATGAAAAAAACTTTACAGATTGCAAACGGTATAGCATTAGTCTTTACAATCGTGATGAGCTATGTTTCTAATACTGGCGTTTTTGATGGTAATACTATGAAAACCGTCTCGGATTCTTATTGGAATCTCTTCACTCCTGCTGGCTACGCATTTTCAATTTGGGGAGTTATTTATCTCGGATTACTCGGATTCGTTTTATACACTGGCCGTTCACTATTTACCAAGAAAGAAGAAAATGACACTATTATACTCGAAGTAGGATGGTGGTTTGTCATTTCGTGCATCGGAAATTCGCTGTGGGTTGTGGCGTGGCTTTACAACTACACTTTAGTTGCAGCAATTATAATGTTCATCGTACTAATTTCATTAATCAAAATAATTATTAATACTAGAATGGAGCTCGACTTCCAGCCTTTGCATAGATACTTGCTTATTTATTGGCCATTTGCTTTCTACAGCGGATGGATTTCGGTTGCATTTATTGCAAATATTTCGGCTTTGTTGACCAAAAATAATTGGGATGGGTTCGGAATTTCCGAGGTTA
Source organism: Flavobacterium ardleyense (assembly GCF_033547075.1). Taxonomy (NCBI): domain Bacteria; kingdom Pseudomonadati; phylum Bacteroidota; class Flavobacteriia; order Flavobacteriales; family Flavobacteriaceae; genus Flavobacterium; species Flavobacterium ardleyense. The sequence goes on from NZ_CP137891.1 coordinate 3,080,566, forward strand.
CGTGGACTATTATAATGATTGCAATTGTAGGACTTCTAAATATTGCAATTGTTCTAACGCGAAATTTACGAGAATTTGCCCTTGTGGGGATTTGGGCACTTATTGCAATTGCGGTTTCCAATAGCGACAAAGGTTCAGCAGATGTGGTGATGGCTGCTTATATTATGGCTGGAATTATTTTTATAACAATTGGGTATAGTGGCTTTAAAAATAGAGAAAATACGATTTCTAAAATGTAATTCATGAAAGAATCAATAAGTATTTGCTGGTTTAGACGTGATTTGCGTATTCATGATAATCATGCTTTTTTTCAGGCATTACAAAGCGAAAACCGAGTTTTACCTTTGTTTATTTACGATTCAGATATTTTAGATAAACTTTCAAATAAAGAAGATACTCGTTTAGCATTTATTCACGAGCAACTCTCGGCGATGAATAATATTCTGAATAAAAATGGTTCGTCAATGTACACCGCGTATGGCAAACCACTCGAAGTCTTTAAGAAATTGAAAGAGAAATTCAATATTAAAGCTATTTTTTGTAACAAAGATTACGAACCGTATGCTAGTGAGCGAGATGCAGAAATTTTGGCTTTCGCCGAAAGAAACCAGGTAGAATTTATGTCTTTTAAAGATCAAGTCATCTTCGAAGAATTAGAGATTATGAAGGCTGACGGAACGCCATACACCATTTTCACACCTTATTCTAAAATGTGGAAACAAAGCTTTTTCTCTCAAGAAATTCCGAAGTTTCCTTCCGAAGATAATTTAGACAAAGCAATTCAAAACCAACAATTCCCATTTCTAAAAATTGAGGACGTTGGATTTAAGAATATTCCCAGCGGAATTGACGCACCTTCTGTTGACAAGGCAATCATAAAAGATTACCATAATACTCGAAATATTCCTTCAATCGAAGGAACAACAAGACTCAGTATTCACCTTCGTTTCGGGACTGTCAGCGTTCGCGAGTTGGCGAAAGTGACTCAAGATTTAAATGAAACTTGGCTGAATGAATTAATTTGGCGTGAGTTTTTTATGATGATTCTCTATCATTTTCCGAAAGTAGTAACCAATTCCTTTAAAGCAAAATACGACCGAATAGAATGGAGAAATAACGAGGAGGAATTTGCAGCTTGGTGTTCTGGAAATACGGGCTATCCGATGGTAGATGCCGGAATGCGTCAACTCAATGAAACCGGATGGATGCACAACCGAGTGCGAATGGTAACCGCTAGTTTTTTAATTAAACATTTGTTGGTCGATTGGCGTTGGGGGGAAGCATATTTTGCCGAAAAACTTATAGATTACGATCTTTCGGCAAATAACGGAAACTGGCAATGGGCCGCAGGATCAGGATGTGATTCAGCACCTTATTTTCGAGTTTTTAATCCAACTTTACAAACCAAGCGATTTGATCCCGAATTAAAATACATTCGAAAATGGATTCCAAATTATGATAGTCAAATTGTACCCGAAATTGTCGAGCATAAATTCGCAAGAGAACGAGTGCTTCAAACATTTAAGAAGGCATTAGCAGATGCATAATTAACAATTGCTGGAAATCTTTGTATCTTTTTACTTTCTAATCGAAAAAGATAAAAGCTATGAAAAATTCAAAAATAATACTAATCGCCGCAGCCGGAATAACTGCGGGTCTTCTATTTTCGTCCTGTAGCGTTTCAATTCCAAAGAAAGCCAATGCTGTCAAGCCTTTTAAAGAAAATAGATACTTAGGAACTTGGTACGAAATCGCGAGACTTCCGATGAAATTCGAAAAGAACCTCAACAATGTTACTGCAACTTATACTGCCTATTCTGATGGAACTTTAAAAGTTGAAAACAGGGGATATAATTACAAAAAAAATGAGTGGAGTGAGGCTATTGGAAAAGCAAAATTCATTGGACCTCGTGACGAAGCGAGACTAAAAGTCTCATTTTTTGGTCCTTTTTATGGAGGGTATAATGTAATTGCAATTAGCGATGATTATCAAGAGGCATTGGTTGCAGGCGATAATCTCAAATATCTATGGATTCTATCACGCTCTACTTCTATTTCACAATCTACAAAAGATAAATTTCTAGCTGAAGCTAAAAGAATCGGCTATGATACCGACAATTTAATTTGGGTAGAACATACAAAAGACAGATAAGTTTATATTATTATGGCAAAGAAAATATTGGTTACCGGCGGGACTGGTCTTGTAGGGAACATGCTCACAAAAAAACTTCAAGATCAAGGGTATGAAGTTAGTATAATGACTCGCAGTCCAGAGAAAGTAAAAAACTTAAAAGCTTTTTATTGGGATATCAAAAAGCAAGAAATTGACGAAAAATGTCTTGACGGAGTTGAAACTATTATCCATCTTGCCGGCGAAAATATCGCCGATGGCCGATGGACTGATGAGCGTAAAAAAGCGTTGGTTTCTAGCCGTACCGAATCAATTGGACTTATTTACGATTTGATGAAACGCAAGGAGCATCAGGTGAAAACGGTATTATCTGCTTCCGCAGTTGGTATTTATGGAGATCGTGGAGAAGAAATCTTGGACGAAACTAGTAAACCTGGAACAGGATTTCTAGCCCATTGCTGTGAAGAATGGGAAAAAGCAGTTGAACAAGGTACCGATTTAGGACTTCGCGTGGCTAAATTCAGAATTGGATTATTGCTTACGCCAAAAGGTGGAGTTTTGGATATTTTTAAATTGATGGTCAAAACCTTTACCGCAAGCAAACTCGGCTCTGGCGAACAGTGGTTTCCATGGATTCATTCTGATGATCTAATTGGAATGTTTTTATGGGCGGTAGAAAACGAAGATGCGAAAGGAGTTTACAATGCTACTGCACCAAATCCTGTCCGAAATAAAGAATTTACCAAAACACTTTCTGATGTATTGCACAGACCTTTCTGGCCGTTCGCAATTCCAAAAGCGATGTTCAAATTATTAATGGGAGAGAAAAGTGAGTTGGTTTTGATGAGCACGCATACCAAAGCGGATAAGATTATAAAAGCTGGATACACATTTAAATTTTTGTCTTTGAAAACTGCTTTGGAGGATTTGACAAGATAAAATTGGATTCTCAATCAAATAATATCTGCAAATAGAATGCAAAATTTTGTTCGACCCTGATGGGGTTGTGAAAAATCGGTCTATTGATATTAAACGAAACGTGATATTGCATTTTATCTTCAAAATTCAAGAATGATCTTAGAGCAAAAACTAAGTATTGCTAGAAAATTAAATATCTGATGACTTATTCTCCAATTTTATTTCCACAATGCTGATTTATAAAAACAATCTCTCCTTCTCTCCTCGACCTTTCATACGGCGAAGCTAGCCCCGATAGAAACGAAAATCCCTGCTTAGGGCATTTGCCTTTTGGTAGCAGCGGCGGGAAAGAGCGACCAAAGGAAGCTCCTTTGCCGCCGACTGCTACGGCAAATGCCCAAGCAGGATTGAAGAGAATAGCGGGATTTAGCTCCTGAAAAATATATTAAACAAAATCTGAAGTTGGATTTTTATCTTCAAAATTCTGAATATTCTTGGCGTTGAAGATTTTTAATTCCTTATTTCGATTGTAATTCCACGCGATTACGCCAATAGAAAGCAGCAGCGACATTGTGAGGTACCGCCAACCGAGGTCGATTTGGGTATTTATTTCGCCACTTGTAGAAATAACAAAACTTAAAATCGAGGTCAAAATATAAATCGCTCCACCTAAAAGTCCACCGGAAGCTCCAGCATTTTTAGGGAAAGCCATTAATCCTGCCGTGAAATACACATTGAAAATAAAGCCCGAACAGATGTGAATGAGGAATGCAAAACCGACTAAGGTGAAGATGTTTTGCTGAAAAAGTCCTGAGAAAATCATTATTCCAATGAAGATTAATTGGAAAACTGAGAATGCAAAAACCTTGTATTTATATTCCCAATTAATTAATTGTTTGCCCAACAATCCGCCAATCATCCAAGAAACGCCCAGCAATAGCGCGCAATATCCAATTGTTACCGCCGAATAATGCAGCGTATGTTCAATGATAAATGGGCCTGACATACTGAAAACCATCACGACTGAGTAGGCTAAACCAAGAATGAAAATTCCTAAAATGAAATTGGCATTGCTCAACATCATTTTATACACTTTTAGGACAGAACGAAGTTTAAAAGGTTGCTTTTCGGCAAGTGTTTCGCCGCTATAAATCATTTCGAGCACTAACATTAGCAATCCGTAAGCGGCAAGAAAATAGAAGTTTGACTGCCATCCGAAGTGTTTTTCAAGAAATCCTCCAAGGAAAGGAGCGATAATTGGCCCTGAAGACCAGACCACGGTAAAATAACTTAAATAATTTTTAAGCTTTTCGCCGCTGTACATATCCACAAATAGCGCACGTTTTGAAACGACAATAGTTGCCACCGAAAATCCTTGAATGATGCGCAGTCCACAAATAACGTAGATATCTCTTGAAAAGCCAATAAGCAATGAAGAGATTACCGCAATTGCCAGTGCATATAATCCAATTTTATACCTTCCGAGGCTATCAAGAATACTTCCTACAAATAATTGCCCCAAACCGTAACTCAACAGAAAGCACGAAAGAGTCAGCTGAATTTGACTTTCGGCAACTCCCAAATCGCGCGACATTGCAGGGAACGATGGCAGGTAAATATCTGTAAGCAATCCCGATAATGGAATAAGCATAAATGCGAGAAATGTCGCAATTTTGAGGCGTTTTGGATCTGCCGCTGTGAGCATAAAGTTGGTGTGTTTTTCTTATGAGCGGCAAATTTAAGCCTATTGTGGCAGACCCTACTTTATTATACAACTAATTGGAATAAATTTAGCATTTTGTCACTAGGGCACTATTTTTAATAATCGTAATTTTAACCAATGGAAACTCTCGATACAATTACTGAATTACAATCGTCCCCAGATTTAATTGCGAAATTAAAAAAACACAGTTTGCAAAAGCAGTACAATCAAGGTGAAATTATTTTGAATGAAAATTCGAATATTTATGCCATTCCGATTGTGATAAAAGGCAGTATCAAAGTTATCCGAACCGATGAGGATGGCCGAGAAATTTTACTGTATTATATCAAAGCTGGCGAAAGTTGTATTATGTCATTTCTTGGCGGAATGCATCAGGAGACGAGTAAGGTAAAGGCTGAAGTTGAAGAAGATGCGGAGATTTTGTTTCTTCCAATGGACAAAGTCGTACTCTTTATCAAAGAATATCCGCAGTGGCTGGACTATATTTTCAAATTGTACCATAAACGCTTTGAAGAATTACTTGAAATTGTAAATGCCATTGCTTTTAAGAAAGTAGATGAGCGGCTTTTAAATTTACTCGAAAAGAAAAAAGAATTATCTGGGTCCAAAATCATCAACACTACCCACGAACAACTCGCAAACGAGCTTGGTACTGCAAGAGTTGTGGTTTCACGATTATTAAAACAGTTGGAAGAAAATGGAATATTGTTGCTTTCCAGAAACAAAATAACCCTTCTGTAACAATTGTTACCAAAAAAAGCAATTCAATTTCAGATATTTGCATTATTAATTTTAGAACATCAAAAGAAACTCTAGTTTCCATTAAATATAAATCTTAAAAAAAAATACGGTATGTTTTTTAGACAAGTTTACGACAAGACACTTTCTCACGCTAGTTATGTAATAGGTTGCCAAGTTGCAGGTACAGCACTTGTAATTGACCCGCAACGTGATGTGGATGTTTATTTGCAAATTGCAACAGAAAATAATTTGAAAATTACCGCTGTTGCCGAAACTCATATTCACGCAGATTTCCTTTGTGGATCACGTGAACTTGCCGCTTTGACAGGAGCTACAATGTATCTTTCTGATGAAGGCGGACTAGACTGGCAATATAATTTTGACCACGTTGGATTGAAGCACGGATCTATCATCAAATTAGGCAATCTAACTTTTGAAGTAGTTCATACTCCTGGTCATACTCCAGAAAGTATTACGTATCTATTAAGGGATCACCCTGCAACAGATGCTATTGTTATGGCATTTACCGGAGATTTCGTTTTTGTAGGCGATGTCGGAAGACCTGACTTACTAGAAGTTGCGGCAGGAATTAAGAATACTAAAGTTTTGGGTGCGCAGCAGATGTATGATTCTATCAGCAAATTTGCAAAACTTCCAGAATACATCCAGGTTTGGCCTGCTCACGGCGCTGGATCTGCTTGCGGAAAAGCATTAGGTGCTGTTCCAAGTTCGACTGTTGGATATGAGAAAATTCGTAACTGGGCTTTCCAATACGAAGATGATAAAGAAGGATTTGTGGATACTCTTCTTGATGGTCAGCCGGAGCCACCGAAGTATTTTGCAATGATGAAACACCTTAATAAGGAAGACCGCCATTTATTAACTTCTGTGCCGAAGCATCCAATATTAACAACTTCTGAATTTGATATTGCTAGGGGAAAAAACTTGACGATTATTGACACTCGTAATAAGGTTGATTTTGCAAGATCACACTTACCTGGAGCAATAAATATTCAGAATGACAACTCTTTTGCAACTTGGGCTGGTTGGTTTCTAAATTACACTGAGCAATTTATTCTGATCGCACCAGAAAATAAAATGGAAGATTTGACTCGCAAATTAATGCGAATTGGTCTTGATAATATTTTCGGATTCATGACCGACTTGCCTGACTCTAAAGGGAATTTTGAAATCGTTGATAATGTTCCTGCCGAAGAATTAAAAGCTGCAATTGGAAATGATGCGATTCAGATTGTAGATGTTCGAAATAGTACCGAATTTAAGGATGGACATATAGAAGGTGCAGTGAATGCTTTCGTCGGAACATTGCCAGACAATTTAGAATTGGTTGATAGAGACAGAGAAGTAATTATTCACTGTCAAGCAGGAGATCGATCTTCTATTGCTTATTCTATTTTGCAAGCAAATGGATTTAAAAATATTAAGAATTACCCAGGTGGAATGAAAGAATGGAAAGAGCTTGGAAATACTGTTGTTACAGAAAACTAATAAATTAGAATTATGGGATTACTTTCAATGATATTTGGAAAAAAAGATAATTCCGAGCTTAAAGATGCTATTGCAAACAAAGCTTTTGTAGTAGATGTTCGGAGTCCGGGAGAATTTAATGGTGGATCTGTGAAAGGTGCTGTAAATATTCCTTTGGATCAGATTAATAATAATATCGCGAAATTTAAAGGCAAGAAGCAAGTAGTTGTTTTTTGCCGAAGCGGAATGCGAAGCGGTCAAGCTAAATCTATCTTGGAACGCAACGGAATAGAAAATGTGATTAATGGTGGCGGAATAAATAATATGTATACTGCATTGAGTTCGTAAAAAACTATGGACAAATCATTTTGGGAATCGCGATGGCAGGAAAAAAATACCGGTTGGGATATAGGATATGCAAATCCTGCCATTTCCAATTTTATGGAGCAGTATCCAAATAAAGGCGCTGCCATTTTAATAGCAGGTTGTGGAAATGCATACGAAGCGGAGTTTTTACTCAAGAACGGATTTACGAATATTACTCTTATCGATATTGCCGAAACTGCAGTTAAAAATCTTCAAGAGAAATTTAAAGTAGAAAAATCCATTCGTATTCTCTGCGAGGATTATTTTGAGCACAATGATACTTACGATGTTTTGATAGAGCAAACATTTTTCTGCGCAATCAATCCAATTCAAAGAGCTGATTATGCTCAGAAAGCGCATTCATTATTAAATGACAACGGCATTTTGATGGGAGTTCTCTTCAATCGAGAATTTGATAAAGCAGGCCCACCTTTTGGAGGTACAGCAGAGGAATATCTCGAATACTTCAAACCGTATTTTGACTTAAAAATATTCGAAACTTGCCACAGTAGTGTTCCACAACGTCAAGGATCGGAATTGTTTATCCACTTGATCAAAAAATAATTACAGAATTTTAAAAAAATCATATTATGAAAAAGGTACTTTTTACAAATTGGAATTTAATGAGAATTGCACGATTTGCCTTAGGCCTTTTTGTGATTCAACAAGGTTATGAAACAGATCAGCCAATTATGCTGGGTCTTGGAATTCTACTGGCCGTTTTGCCATTATTGAATTTAGGATGTAATGGAAATAATTGTGCGGTACCTCAGAAGAGAAGTTTTTTTCAGAGGAATAAGTAGGTTGACAGAGTAAAGAAAATCAAAACCTCAAAAATCGTTGTTTCTTAAAAAGGAAACTATTATATTTACTCAACATTAAGCTTTGAGATAAATGGATTATAAATTTAAAGTTGTTTTCCTTAAGCCAGTTTTAGATTTTCTGGAAAACCTGGATCCTAAATCTAGGGAAAAGGTAATTTATAATATTTGGAAATCTCGAAGCGTAAATGATAATGATATTTTCAAAAAACTCAATGACGAAATATGGGAATTCAGAACCTTATACAATAAACAGTACATAAGACTTTTTGCTTTTTGGGATAAATCAGACAAAAAAGACACCATCGTTATTTCAACTCACGGACTAATAAAGAAAACCGAAAAAATTCCAAAGGGAGAAATTGAAAAAGCGGAAATACTAAGGCAAAAATATTTTAACAGCAAAAGATAACAATATGAAAACATACAGTCTAGATGAAATAACTGATAAATTCATCGGTGAAAAAGGAACAAAAAATCGAGAAAATTTTGAAAATGAATTAAAACTTGATTTGATTGGTCAGACGATTAAACAAATTCGAAAAGAAAGAAATTTGACACAAGAGCAATTGGGAGCAATAGTTGGTGTAAAAAAAGCTCAGATTTCAAAGATTGAAAACAGTTTAAATGATGCAAGATTTGAAACTATTATCAAAGTTTTCAAAGCGCTTAACGCGAAAATTAATTTCAATGTAGAATTACTAAATTAAAATTTCTATATTATTTAAAATTCCTCATAGCTACTTAATTCTTTTCAAAAGTAAAAAATTCGCACAATTGATCAATATTATTTCAATATAAAATTCTGCGAAACAATTTATTTGAAACTGTTCATTCGTAATTGGAGCAATCTCATAGAAAGCTATTATTTACTAATAAAATCTTCCTCCCTTTACGCTGATTGCTAATCGCTGAAAGCTAATTTCTTTTACCTCCTTCCCCAACGTTTATAAATTTTGCCGAGAGGCAGACAACAACTCTCTCTACTTCCGCAATTTTCTAGCAAAAGCAAAATCACTCAAGATTAAATGATTATTTTTGCCAAATAAATAGAAGAAATATTATGCTAATCATTGGAATTGCAGGTGGAACGGGAAGTGGAAAAACAACCGTAGTACATCAGATAATGAACGAATTGCCTGAGACTGAAGTTGGAATTATATCGCAAGATTCTTATTATAAAGAGACAACTGAACTTAGCTTTGATGAACGTGCACTGATAAATTTTGACCATCCTCGTGCCATTGACTTTGAACTTTTGGTAGATCATCTTAAAGAACTAAAAGCTGGTAATGTAATTGAGCAACCAATTTATTCGTTTGTAACTCACAATCGTACCACCGATACTATCATTACGCATCCCAGAAAAGTGATGATCGTAGAGGGGATTTTGATTTTGGCTAATGCCGAATTAAGAGAAATGTGTGACATCAAAATTTTTGTTCACGCCGATCCTGACGAGAGACTTATCCGAAGATTAAAACGTGATATCGCCGAGCGAGGGCGCGATCTTGACGAGGTTTTAAACAGGTATCAAACTACTTTAAAACCAATGCACGAGCAGTTTATCGAGCCTACGAAAGCTTTTGCAGATATTATTATTCCAAACGACAAATACAATACTGTGGCAATTGATGTGGTGCGAGCGGTAATTACACAGCGATTAGTGTAAAATAAGTTGTATTTTTAATGGTACATTTACCAATTGATACTAATAAATTATTTTCAACTATAAGTATCTCCATTTTTGAGCAATGAAAAATCCCTATAAAGACAGAAACTGGTTCAAATTCATAAGCAATAAGTACATTTGGGTACTTTTGTTTTTTGTGAGTTGGATGCTTTTTTTGGACAACTATTCATATCTGGATCACAGGCTTTTGAATAAGCAAATTCAGGAGTTGGAAGATAATAAAGAGTATTATAAAGAAGAGATTAATCAGGATTTGAAAAGTATAAAATCTTTTAAGAATCCAGATCAAATCGAAAAATACGCAAGAGAAAAATATTATATGAAGCGGGAGAATGAAGACATTTACATCATCGAATTTGAAGATGAAAATGGCGAGAAAGTCGAACGTTGATTTTAAATAAAATAGCTACATCTAATGTCAGAGCCAGTATACAGCAATTTCGATCCTATAAGTTCGAAGCAGTGGAAACAACAAATACAATTTGACCTCAAAGGCGCAGATTACAATGAGACGCTTATTTGGGAAAGCCTTGAAAATATTAAGGTAAAACCATTTTACCATGGAGACGAAGACAATTCTGTACTTCAAACCAGAAAAAAATCAGACGGATTTTTAGTTTGCCAAGACATATTTGTATATGATTTGGAGAAATCAATTTTTCGCGCCAACGACAGTTTAAATCGCGGTGCCGAAAGTTTGTATTTCATTATCGAAGACAAAAATCTTGATATCAGTCGACTTATTAAGGAAGTTGCAATCGACAACACAACCATTTATTTTGAACTGCGTTTCCTTTCTGCCGAATTTACGAAAGATTTAGATTTAGCTGTGGCTAATAGAAATGCGACAGTTTTCGTATTATTAGATCCGATTCACAATTTGGCCAAAGACGGGAATTGGTTTGAAAGTACTCCAACTGATAATTTGGAATTCTTGAAATTGCAGACAGAAACTCTAAAATCTGCTTCTGCCCTTTCAGTTGATGCAAGTCTTTATCAAAATGCGGGAGCAAATATTGTTCAGCAATTGGCTTATACACTTGCGCACGCAAACGAATATTTGAATACGGTTGAATCAACTGATAAGCCGATGCTTTTGCAAATGGCAATTGGTTCGAACTACTTTTTCGAAATTGCCAAATTCCGAGCAATGCGGGTTCTTTATGAAACGCTTGCAAAAGAGTATAACAGCAATATTGAATGTCATATTTTGGCAAAGCCAAGCAAGCGCAACAAAACTATTTATGATTACAACGTAAATTTATTACGCTCTACGACCGAATGTATGAGCGCAATTTTGGGCGGAGCTGATTCAGTTTCAAATATGCCTTACGATGTGCTTTACCATAAAAGCAATGAATTTGGGGAGCGTATTTCTCGAAATCAATTGCTGATTATGAAAGAGGAAAGTTATCTAGACAAAGTTGGGAATCCTGCAGACGGAAGCTATTATATCGAATCGCTGACTAAGCAACTTGCAGAAAAGGCACTTGCATTGTTTAAAGATATCGAAGCAAACGGAGGATTTTTGAAACAATTGAAAGAAGGAACTATCCAAAGAAAAATTATGGAGAATGCTGAAAAAGAGCAGGCTTTATTTGATTCTGGAAAAGAAGTTTTGATTGGTACAAATAAGCATCCGAACAAGAATGATAGAATGTCTGGCGATATGGAATTATTTCCTTTTCAGAAATTCAAATCCAAGAAAACAATATTACAACCTATTGTAGAAAAGCGACTTTCGGAGAAATCTGAACAAGAAAGACTCGATAGCGAAAAAGAATAGGATTTCCCTATCATAAGTCTCAATACATTTATTAAAATCAAACCACATTAGAAATACAGTTTTAAATAACACATTATGGAATTAAAACAAACTATAGAAAATTTAAATTTTCCAAATAAATATCAAGATGTAATTAATAAAATCGATTTAAATAAAACAAATGATTTTGTCAAGGCGATGCTTAATACAATAGTAAAAAAATATGGCATTTCAAATGTTGGTAGCGAAATTAGATTTGATAATTCAAATTCAAAAGTAAGCACACATCTTACACATATAATTGAAGTTGGAGGATTAAAAATCATTTCAGACAACAATCTAAATATTGATGATAAAAATAATTTTCAAAACATAATTGTTGCTGTGGCGCTTGTGTTAAATTGTAGTTTAGCAATTGAGCTTAAAAATTTGAAAATATACGATGGAAGGAGCTCGAATTATTATAACAATGATGCCCTTCTTACAATTGTCCAAAGATTAGCTAATCACACAATTAGCGGAATGTCATATTCTAATGGCTTTGAACATCACGCAACTTTAATGATTATGAATAACTTAGTAAGTCAATTGACAGATTAGATTATGTTGGAATTATGAATTTAGTTGAACTTGAAGAATGTAAGGCAGGTTTTATTCTTAAAGGTATTATAAACCATAGATCCAGAGGACATTTCATAATATTTCTTGAACATTACTATTTTCCTGATTTCATTGGTGCGATGATTTCGACTAAAAATACTGGAAACCAAAATATATTGATGTCAGAGGGTCATTTTGAAGAAACCTTTGAAGATGGCACAGTTTGCAAAGTCAAGTTTAAAGATTCATATCTTGTTCCAGCAAAACTTCATAAATTTTTTGACATGGGTCCTTTTGAATTATGTGGAGTTTTAACAAACGATGGAATCAGATTTATCACCAAGAATTTAGAAAATTTCAAAGTAGAAAGTTGGGCTAATTACTTAGAAAAGGAAAAGTTTTAAGATATATTACGAAATATAATTTTACAAACTCGGAAAGGGATGGCTTCTTAATATAATTCATTAAGCGATTTAAATATTAAGAAATTATTCTTGACTAAAAGAAAGAAAAACTCGATAGCGAAAAAGAATAAGACTAAGCCGATTTCAAAGTAATAGCAAAGTCGAATGTATTTTAGTACATATTATGAAAAGAAAAAATCTTGAAAATCTTCAATTAAAAGAAACGAACTCGGTACAAGAGAAGTCGAATAAACTTTTTATGACTGCCGAGGACATCGAATTGAAGTCTCATTATACAAAGGAGGATACAGACCATTTGACTCACTTAGATTATGGAGCTGGCTTTGCGCCAAATTTGCGCGGACCCTATTCTACAATGTACGTGCGTCGTCCGTGGACAATTCGTCAATATGCAGGTTTTAGTACTGCCGAGGAAAGTAATGCTTTTTACAAACGAAATCTTGCTGCGGGACAAAAAGGTCTTTCGATAGCATTTGATCTACCTACGCATCGCGGTTACGATAGTGATCACGAGCGTGTGGTTGGAGATGTCGGAAAAGCTGGAGTTGCCATTGATTCTGTCGAAGATATGAAAGTATTATTCGATCAGATTCCACTGGACGAAATGTCGGTTTCGATGACCATGAATGGCGCGGTACTTCCTATTATGGCGTTTTATATTGTGGCTGCCGAAGAGCAAGGTGTGCCGTTAGTAAAATTGTCTGGAACGATTCAGAATGATATTTTGAAGGAGTTTATGGTTCGAAATACATACATCTATCCTCCAAAACCTTCGATGCAGATTATTGCGGATATTTTTGAATATACTTCTAATAAAATGCCGAAGTTCAACTCGATTTCTATTTCGGGTTATCACATGCAAGAAGCGGGTGCAACGGCAGATATTGAACTTGCCTATACCCTCGCCGATGGTTTGGAATATATCCGAACTGGACTTGCCACCGGAATGAAAATTGACGAATTCGCACCTAGACTTTCATTTTTCTGGGCAATTGGAATGAATCACTTTATGGAAATTGCCAAGATGCGTGCGGCTAGAATGTTATGGGCAAAAATCGTATCGCAGTTTAATCCAACCGATCAAAAATCTTTGGCTTTGCGTACGCATTGTCAGACTTCCGGATGGAGCCTTACTGAGCAAGATCCTTTTAATAATGTGGCGCGAACTACGATCGAAGCAGCTGCGGCGGCTTTTGGAGGTACTCAATCGCTACATACAAATGCACTAGACGAGGCGATTGCCTTGCCAACTGATTTCTCTGCGAGAATTGCTAGAAATACTCAGATTTTCTTGCAGGAAGAGACAAAAATCACTAAAACTGTCGATCCTTGGGGAGGCAGTTATTACGTAGAATCTTTGACGAATGAACTTGCCGAAAGTGCTTGGAAACTGATCGAAGAAGTTGAAGAGCTCGGTGGAATGACCAAAGCGATTGAAGCTGGAATTCCAAAACTTCGTATTGAAGAAGCAGCAGCAAGAAAGCAGGCTCGTATTGATAGCACTCAAGATGTGATTGTCGGGATTAATAAATACCGACTTCAGAAAGAAGATCCACTTCAGATTCTTGATGTCGATAATCAGATGGTGCGAAGACAACAACTAGAATTGTTGGCAAAAATAAAATCAGAACGCGATTCTGCCAAAGTGCAAGAAGCGTTAAACGACCTTATAGAATGTGCTAAAACTGGTAAAGGAAATTTACTAGAATTAGCCGTGATTGCAGCTAGATACAGAGCAACTTTAGGTGAAATTAGCGATGCTCTGGAAACAGTTTTCGGAAGATATAAAGCACAAATTAAATCTTTTAGCGGCGTGTATAGCAAAGAAATTAAAGACGACAAAAGCTTTGAAGAGGCAAAACAATTAGCCAATAAATTTGCCGAAATGGAAGGGCGACGACCACGAATTATGGTTGCCAAAATGGGACAAGACGGTCACGATCGAGGTGCGAAAGTCGTTTCGACTGGTTATGCCGATGTAGGATTTGACGTGGATATTGGCCCATTATTCCAAACTCCGGCGGAGGCTGCGAAGCAAGCGGTAGAAAATGACGTGCATATTTTGGGCGTATCATCTCTCGCGGCGGGGCACAAAACACTAGTTCCGCAGGTAATTGAGGAGCTTAAAAAGTACGGGCGCGAAGACATTATGGTTATTGTGGGCGGCGTGATTCCGTCTCAGGATTATCAATATTTGTTTGATGCGGGCGCGGCGGCGGTTTTTGGTCCAGGTACAAAAATTAGCGAAGCAGCGATTTTATTACTTAAAATTTTGATGGACGAAGAGGTTTAAGTACTTCTAAAATATATGTTGAAAATCCTTCTTTCCTATTGTAGAAAGAAGGATTTTTTTGTTGGATTAATTTCACAATGTCTTGTATGGCGGGGTTTTGCGCAAGGGATGGGAGTGGCATCCTTTGCTGCCTTCCGAAAATTTTATTGCTTGAAAATAATAATTTCTGGCAGCAAAGATACAGCGGACAGCCCGGCCCGAGCCACCTTTTGGCTCAATGCTAAGATGTACGTTGTGGCTCGGGATGCGCCCAAAAAATAATCATCGTTGTTATCATAATTTGAATTATTTGGAGCTTTTTCCCGCTGTCCGTTATAGCTTTGCCGCCCAAAAGAGGGCCGGCAAAGGCTGCCACTGCCATCAGGGCTAGGGCACTTTTGCTATCAAGACAATTCGTTATAAGTTTCCCAAAAAGCATCCTTATCAGAGGGAAAACCTCAGCAAATACAGAACTAATTACTATCTTTAGCAACTTCAAAAATATAAAAAACTCAAATGAAAAAGTCTCTTTGTATTCTGTCAGTCTTTATGCTTGCACCAATTGTGACCCACGCTCAGAAAAAAATTGTCTATCCAAAAACGGATACCGTTGAACAATCTGATGATTATTTTGGAACCAAAATTAGCGATCCATATCGTTGGCTTGAGGACGATACTTCGAATAAAACTGCAAGATGGGTGGTTGCTCAAAATGCGGTAACTAATGCTTATTTGGACGCAATTCCGTATCGTGATAAGCTGAAAAACAGAATTGCAGAGTTGATGAACTACCCAAAATACGGGGCGCCAAGCAAAAAAGGTGAGTTCTATACTTTCTTTAAAAATGATGGTTTGCAAAATCAAGCTGTACTGTACGTACAAAAAGGTCTTGATGGAACCGCAGAAGTTTTGCTAGATCCAAACAAATTATCCAATGATGGAACGGTGGCACTACAAGCGGTAGAAGTTTCGAAAAATCAGAAATATATGGCCTACACTGTTTCTGCTTCAGGAAGTGACTGGCAGACTGGATATGTGATGGATTTTAAAACCAAAAAACTAATTTCTGACAAATTAGAAAATCTAAAATTCTCAAGTATTTCTTGGAATGGAGATGATGGTTTTTACTATAACGGACACTCAAAACCAACGGATGAAGCAACAAAGTTTAGCGCTTCGACTGAATATCAAAAGGTTTTCTATCATAAAATAGGAACGCCGCAAACTAGCGATGTTTTAATTTATGAGGATAAAATTAATGCTCGCCGATTTGTTTCGGCAAAATTAACCAAAGACGCTCGCTATTTAATTTTGAATATTTCTGAAGGTACAGACGGAAATGAATTGAAGGTTAAAAATTTGAAAAATCCAAAGGGTGAATTTCAGACTCTGATCAAAGGTTTTAATACAAATGCATCGATAATTGAGACTTCTGACGACAAATTATTGCTGCTTACCAATCAAGATGCGCCAAACTATAAATTGGTTTTGATTGATCCAAAGATGCCCGCAAAAGAAAATTGGAAAACGATAATTCCGGAAGAAAAGGAAAAATTACAAAACGTAACGACAGCTGGAGGAAAATTATTTGCCTCTTACCTAAAGGACGCTTCAACTCAAATGAAGCAATTTGATTACGCTGGAAAATTTGAATACGATGTGAAATTCCCAGTAGTAGGAACAGCTTCAGGATTTTCGGCAGATAAAAAAGAAACTACTTTGTTGTATTCTTTTACTTCGTTTATCTACCCCACAACGATTTTCAAGTACGATATCGCAAAAGGAACATCGGAAATTTACAGAAAATCCGAAGCGAAGTTTAATTCAGAAAACTTTATCACTAAACAAATTTTTTACACAAGTACAGATGGAACAAAAGTCCCGATGTTTATCACTCATAAAAAGGGTGTGAAGCTTGACGGAACGAATCCGACTTTGCTTTATGCTTATGGAGGATTTAATATCAGCCTTACTCCTTCTTTCTCTGAATCGAATATTGCATTTATCGAAAATGGTGGAATCTACTGCGTTGCTTCCCTTCGTGGTGGCGGCGAATATGGCGAAGAATGGCATAAAGGTGGAATGTTAGACAAAAAACAAAATGTTTTTGACGACTTTATCACCGCTGCAGAATATTTAATTTCAGAGAAATATACTTCAAGCGAACGTCTTGCAATTCGTGGTGGAAGTAACGGCGGACTACTTGTAGGAGCGGTTATGACTCAAAGACCAGAACTTTTTAAAGTTGCAATTCCTCAAGTTGGAGTGTTGGATATGCTGCGTTTCCACAAATTTACTGTTGGTTGGGGTTGGGTTGTAGAATATGGAAGTAGTGAGAATGAAAAAGATTTTAATAATTTGATCAAATATTCACCGTTACACAATCTGAAAGCAAATGTTTGCTATCCTGCAACGTTGATAACTACGGCCGATCACGATGATAGAGTTGTGCCTGCGCACTCTTTTAAATTTGCTGCCGAACTACAAAAGGTGCAATCTTGCAACAACCCAGCGCTTATCAGAATTGATACAAATGCGGGACACGGTGCAGGAAAACCAACTTCTAAAGTAATTGCCGAAGCTGCTGATATCTGGAGTTTTATATTTTATAATATGGGAGTAAAAATCTAAGAAGATTTTATAAATTTTTAAAAAGCCGGAAGCCATGTTAAAGACATTACTTCCGGCTTTTTTTATTATTATTTTCCAATTTAATCTTTCATTATAAAAAAAAATGTCATCATATAGATGTCAGATGCAACTAATGCATATATTTATCATAACAAACAAACTTGAATAGGAATATTTAAGTAAATAATTTCATGAATCTCACATTATAAAAATACATTAATTATGAAAAAAGTAATTTGGCTTTTAGCCCTAATCGTTTCTGTTACAGCTTGCTCTAAGGACGAAATAAATCCCACACCTGGCGACTCATCTGTCGATTATTACCCGCTAAAAACAGGAAATACTTGGAAATATTCGGCAGTAAATGATCAAGCAACAACTCAAGATGTTCTTTCTGTGAGCGGACAAACAACTATTGCTGGAAAAAATTATTTTACAATGCAGGCAGAAAATATTCCTACAGGTTTTTATACGTCATCAGTAAATGGACAATCTTTGAGAAGTGAAAATAATACCATATATATGACGGGCACTTTAGATTTTAATTTAGGAGAATTTCTTCCAATAAATCTTAATTTAAACGATTTTATTCTTGTAAAGAGTGGCGCGGCAAATTCTCAATTGCTTTCGACGGTTTCAGGAAGTATGAGCCAAACTTTCGAAAACATTCCACTTAGTGCAAATTATACGCTCTCTACAATAAATCAAAATTCATTGCCGTCATATACGTCGCAGGGCGTTGTATATAATGATGTAAAAGTAGTGAAGTTTGCATTGAATATGAAAGTTACTGCAACGGTAAATTTGGGAGGCTTTCCTCTAAATTTTACCATCCTTGAAAGTCAGGATGTAATTTCCTCTATTCAATACTATGCTAGAAACGTTGGAATGGTTCATGCAGAAACCATATTAAGTTATAATTTGCAAGATTTATCAAATTTTCCCATAGAATTGCCAATACCTCAATCCGAGACAATGCTTTCTAATGAATTCTTGATTGACTTTTCGGAGTAATTACGTTTTAAATTTATGTTTTCCGTTGTTAATATTTGCACAATTTTGAATTTCTCAACATTGCAAAGTGTTAAATTTGCGCCACTAACTAAATTAAATCAATTATGAAAAAATTAATTCTGTCAGCTTGTATGATTGTTGCTGTTGCCTTTTCGGCAAATGCACAAGAAATAAGTCAAAATGCATTGGGTCTTCGTATTGGAGACAACGATGGTTTTGGTGGAGAACTTTCTTACCAAAGAGCGTTGGGTTCAAACAACCGTTTAGAGCTTGACTTAGGATGGAGAAATAGCGAGCACTATGACGCCTTAAAGATTACTGGTCTTTACCAATGGGTTTGGAATATTGACGGAGGTTTTAACTGGTATGCTGGATTAGGTGCTGGATTAGGAACCTTTGATGGTGACAAAAAATATTTCTACGACGAGAAATACGATAAGAACAGTGGAACTTTTGCATTACTTGCTGGGGATATTGGTATCGAATATTTATTTGACTTTCCATTGCAAATTTCTCTTGATTTACGTCCAGAGCTTTACTTTGGTGGAAAATACAGAACAGATAATTTTGCGCCAGATATAGCTTTAGGTCTACGTTACAGATTCTAAAATATAAAATGAAAATGCTAAAAATCCCGATTCGTCGGGATTTTTTGTTTTGGTTACTTTCGTAATATAATGGTCTTTTTTTAATAATAAAAATGAAGCACTGTACGCATTAATGCTCTTTTTGGCTTACTTTTGAGGGTTCATTCTGCTCTCAATCTACTTCAAACTTTTGAAGGGAGTATTAACAGAATTTATTTATGGAAAAATATTTCGCGCATTTTATACACGAGTTCAAAACTCCACTAGATAATCCAGTACTAATTTTTTCGCTTATCCTGTTTATAATTTTGCTATCGCCAATATTATTGCGCAAAATTAAAATTCCTGGAATTATTGGACTTATTGTTTCAGGCGTCGTAATCGGGCCTTTTGGTCTAAATATCCTAGAACAAAATTCTGCAATTGATCTTTTTTCAACTATTGGTCTTTTGTATATTATGTTTATCGCAGGTCTAGAACTTGATCTACAAGAGTTTAAAGCTCATAGAAATAAAAGTTTAATTTTCGGATTTCTTACCTTTATTATTCCACTTTCAATCGGATTTCCAGTGTGCTATTATCTGTTAGAATATAATGCTATGGCTAGTATTTTGACTGCGTCAATGTTTGCAACTCATACGCTCGTGGCCTACCCAATCGTGAGCAGTTTGGGAATTTCGAAAAATCCAGCAGTAGCTGTTACAGTCGGCGGAACAATTTTAACCGACACTGCAGTTCTGATTATTTTGGCTGTAGTTATGGGAAGTTCGCAGGGAAGTTTGGACCAAGAATTCTGGATCAGATTGGTACTTTCTCTAATTGCTTTTACTGCAATAATGTTTTTGATAATTCCGAGGATTGCAAAATGGTTTTTCGAAAAACTAGAAAGCGAGAAGCACGCCCATTATATTTTTGTGCTTTCGGTAGTGTTTTTTGCCGCGTTTTTGGCAGAGGCTGCCGGTGTTGAACCTATTATAGGTGCCTTCTTCGCCGGACTTGCGCTCAATCCATTAATACCAAATTCGTCAGCCTTAATGAACCGAATTGAATTTTTAGGTAACTCTCTGTTTATTCCGTTTTTTCTTATTTCGGTGGGAATGCTGGTCAATACGCGAGTAATTTTCTCCGGACCGTCAGCTTTGATTATTGCCGGAACGTTAACCATTGTCGCAATTAGTGCCAAATGGTTTGCAGCCTACTTTACCCAGCTTATTTTTAAATTTTCAGGGCCTCAGCGCCAACTTATTTTTGGATTAAGTAGTGCGCACGCTGCGGCAACCTTAGCAGTTATTCTCGTTGGTTACAAAGCTCAAATATTAGATGAAAATATTCTCAACGGAACAATTATCTTGATTCTAGTTACTTGTATTGTCGCCTCATTTGCAACTGAAAAAGCCGCTAGAAAAATTATTATTAGTGATGAAATGGAAGATGAAGATATTGATCAGATATCTACAAGCGCCAATGAACACATCCTAATACCATTTGTGGACATTGAAAACGTGCACAAACTTTTAGAATTTGCGACGATGATCAAAGAAAAGAAATCTCCAAAACCTATCACAATGCTATCGATCGTCCCCAATAACGAAGAGGCAGAGATCAATATTGCAAAATCACGCAAAAAATTGGACGAGTATGTACTTCAAGCCGCTGCATCGGAGATAAAGGTCAATACAATGGTAACGATTGACCACAATCCGGCCAGTGGAATTGTGCGAACTGCCAAAGAGCTTACCGCAGACATTATTATTATTGGCTGGCCTACAAAAGTTGGTTTTATCGAGAAGATTTTTGGTGACAAGGCTACTTCAATAATTAATAACACTCACAAAATGTTATTTATATCGAGATTTCAAAAACCAGTAGCATTTAATAACAAATTAATCATGATTTCTCCTGCATTTACTGAGCGGGAGGTTGGTTTTGAACAACTAATTCAAAAAATCGCGCGAATAGCTCAAGAGTTCAATATGCCAATTATTAGCTATAGTGATGAGCGGACTAATGATGCTCTCAATAAACTTCTTATTGACAAAAAAATTAGTATTAGACCAATCTTTAAACGATTTGAAGATTGGGAAAAATTTTCTAAGTTAAGTGAGGAAATAACCGAAAAGGATTTGATTATCTTCAACTCAGCCCGACAGGGATCTATTTCGTACGAAACTATTTTAGACCGGATTCCCTACAAATTAGAAAAATATTTTAAAAATAATAACCTATTAATTACCTACGCACAGCAGAGCAAAACTTTAGAAAAATACAAGGAATTGCCACCAGAGCCACTTACGATTGGCCTTGAGGCAATTGAACAGATGGGTAAAGGAATCGGAAGTATTTTTAGAAAGAAATAACTTAGATTTAGGTTAGGATATTGCTATCTAATTGTAAATTACCTCTTTGAAAAAAATTACTGAGAATTTATCAAAATGGACAATCTTCTAGATCAAATAAAAAACTGTCAAACTTGCAAAGCGCACCTTATCCATGGGGTAAATCCAGTCGTAACTGCTAGCACCAATAGTAAAATTTTAATCGTAGGTCAAGCTCCAGGACGAGTTGTCCACGAAACTTCAATTCCGTGGAATGATCGCAGCGGTGACACGTTGCGTACTTGGCTCGATGTGGATAGAGATACCTTTTACAACACCGATCTTTTTGCAATTATGCCAATGGGCTTTTGTTTTCCAGGATCTGCAAAAACCGGCGATCTTCCGCCACGCAAAGAATGTGCACCATTATGGCATCAACAATTACTTGACAAAATGCCGAATCTTAAACTCACAATTCTAATCGGTCTCTACGCCCAAAAATATTATCTAGCAAAAAACTCCCAGAAAAATCTAACCGAAAACGTTAATCACTTCGAAGATTACTTGCCTGAATATTTCCCATTACCCCATCCTTCTGGACGCAATAATATTTGGCTCGCCAAGCATTCTTGGTTTCCTCAAGTTGTACTACCCGAACTCAAAAAAGTAGTTCACGCTATCATTAAACCACAGTAAAATCTACAAAAGTTATAAAATATTTAATAATCGGATATAATTGTCCGAAATAATATTTTTTTTTATCTTTGTAGAAATCACTTCCACAATGATATTTTCCAAAGCTTGCGAATATGGAATTCGCGCAACAATTTTTATTGCAACACAATCTGAAAATAGCAAGAAACTTTCTTTAAATGATGTTGCCTCAAATATAAATTCGCCCGCAGCTTTCACCGCCAAAATCTTACAACAATTAGTAAAAACTGGCATTGTCAATTCGGCCAAAGGTCCTAACGGTGGGTTTTGGATTTCGAACGAAGCTTCACTCGAAATGAATATGCTCCAAGTGGTAAAGTCAATTGATGGAATTGAGGTTTTTAGCCGATGTGCACTAGGTTTTCAGCAATGCGATTCTACTCATCCGTGCCCTATGCATTTTCAAATCACCGATATTCGCGACGCATTATATAAAATGCTAAACGAAACGAAGCTGAATGAACTTTCAAAATCCATACAAAATGGAGAAACATTTATTAGAGGTATTTCAATGATAGATTAAATTCATGACACTACTTTTCTAGTTTCACAAACTTTGAATTATAAATTATGAACAACGACATTCTTTCCTTAGCAGATATAAAAATACTTGTAGATGAGTTTTATGCTCGCATCAGACAAGACGAAAATCTTGCCGATATATTTAACAATGCCATACAAGATCGCTGGCCCGAGCACCTCGAACGGATGTACACTTTCTGGCAAACCGTACTTCTTGACGAACATACCTACAATGGAGCACCGTTTATGAAGCACCGAAATTTGCCCGTTTCTGCCGAACATTTTAACCGATGGTTACAGCTATTTTTCGCAACTGTCGATGATCTATACACCGGACAGATTGCTAACGAAGCTAAAATGAGAGGACAGAAAATGGCCGAAATGTTTCATTATAAAATAGAGTATGCTCGAGAGCAGAATCAGAAACCTCTCATTTAATTATTTAGTAACCCCTAAAACTTATCGATTTGTCAACTCCCATAAAAAGAAATAAATTACTTCAACCAATCAGCAGAGAGCATCATCACGGTTTGTTATTGTCTTGGAAAATTCGACAAGGAATTTCTAAAAAAATTGATCCAATGCGTATGAAAAAGTATGTAGATTGGTTTTTCGAAAATCACCTTATTCCACATTTTGCCTTCGAAGAAAAGTATATTTTTACAATTTTAGATCCTAAGCACGAACTTATCGTTAAAGCACTCAGCGATCATAGACGCCTGCAAAGGCTGGCAAATGACGAGAAAAATGTGGGAAATTCGCTGAGTTTATTTGAGGAAGAATTGGAGCAGCATATCCGTTTTGAAGAACGGATCTTATTTAAGGAAGTACAGGAGCATGCCACTGCCGAAGATTGGGAAAAACTTGAAAATCAACATCACGATGAGACTTTCGTAGACAACACTTCGGATGAATTTTGGAAATAAATGTTTTTGGCTTTCGCCGAAAGAACCTGGCGCACAAAATTATTTATTAGTTTAGAAGTACACCTTTTTAAGATATCTAGCAAAGAATTTGTCCACTTTTGAAGTAATTAAAATATATTAAAGTAATAATGCCATTTTGGCTTTCGCCGAAAGAACCTTGGCAACAGCATACAGTTTCAGTTTAGAAATTAACCCTTCTTAGATATCTAGCTAGGGATTTTTCCACTTTTGAAGCAGTACGTTATAATTGAAATATATTTTAGCATAGATGTAAATACGAATGTTGGTAAATTTTGCCGAAAGCTTAATTCTAATAACAGTTAGATACTAATTATTAAAAATTTAACTGCCTTCACTTCCACGCATTCTAGTCAAATCAGCTTGAAAAGAGTACTTTTAACAAATACCATTTCAAAACAAATGATTATGACAGTAGCGCAAGTTTTTGATGCACAGCAAAATTTCTTTAATAGCAATAGTACGAAAGATATTTCTTGGAGATTAAAACAGCTCTCTAAACTGGAGAATTTGCTCAAGCAAAATGAAGAAATGTTATACGAAGCAATCAAAGACGATTTTGAGAAATCGCAATTTGAAACCTATGTTACCGAACTTTCCTTTATTTACAGCGAAATAGCGTACACCACAAAGCACCTGAAAAGTTGGGCGAAGCGTAAAAAGGTTGCTACAGGACTTGCTAATTTTCCCGCTCGATCCTACATTATTCCGGAACCATTAGGCACTTGTTTGGTAATTGGGGCTTGGAATTATCCTTACCAATTATCATTACTCCCCGCTGTAGCTGCTCTTGCAGCAGGAAATACGGTAATCATCAAACCTAGCGAAATGCCCGCTCGTACCGCAGCTGCAATGGCACAAATAATCAATACTAATTTCGACCCTAAAATTTTATATGTCGCTGAAGGCGCGGTAGAAATGACGACCGAACTTCTTAAACTTAAATTCGATAAAATATTCTTTACCGGAAGTACTGCCGTGGGCAAAATAATTTACAAAGCCGCGGCCGAAAACCTTGTTCCCGTTACTCTCGAGCTCGGCGGAAAAAGTCCAACTTTCGTTTGTGCAGATGCCGATATTGCAGTGTCTGCACAGCGAATTGTCTGGGCCAAATTTCTAAATGCTGGTCAAACCTGCGTCGCACCTGATTTTATCATGGTCGAAAAATCAATCGAGCAGAAATTTCTAATTGCCTTAAAAGAAGAAATCGAAAAGCGCTATTCAAACATTCAAGTGACCGACGATCATTATCTGCAAATAATCAACGATAAAAATTTTAAAAGACTGACCGGATTGATTGATCAATCAAAAGTGTTTTATGGCGGACAGACAAATTCCGAAAACCGATTTATTGCTCCAACCATAATGCAAAACGTAACTTTTGAAGATAAGGTGATGCAAGAAGAAATTTTCGGACCAATCTTACCAGTTATTTCCTTCGACTCAATCGAAGAAGCAATCGCGAAGGTGAAAGCCCAACCCAAACCTTTGTCATTATATATCTATTCAAAAAGTTCAAAAACAATTGATAAACTTCTCAGTGAATTATCTTTTGGAAGTGGCGCAGTCAATGACAGTTTGATGCAACTTTCCAATCATCACTTACCATTTGGCGGCGTTGGCAATAGCGGAATGGGCAGTTATCACGGAAAAACAAGTTTTGACAACTTTAGCCATTTCAAAAGTATTTTGCATAAACCTTTTTGGTTTGAATCATCAATGAAATATGCGCCGTATACAGACATGAAATTAAAATTAGTGAAGTGGATTATGGGCTAGAATTGACGAATTGATTATAAAATATCAGAGCCGTAGGCTCGACTTTAATGTATCGCAGGGTTTTAATCCTGCAATCAATAATCGAAAAAACACACTTGTCTTCTTAATGGACAAAAGTATTCTAAAATATCATAGCCGTAGGCTCGACTTTATTGTAACGCAGGATTTTAATCCTGCGATTAGGAAAAATAAGTAGCTCAGAGAGCCGTAGGCTCGGCTTTATGATTACGTAAGTAAAAAGAAAGTCCTCTTAAACTGCACCTGCGGCGCAATTCATTTAATAAAATTTATAAAGTCATTCCTCTGGAACTTAGATCCACACTTGCCATTTCTGCAACAGATTAAGATCCGTTGCTATAATAATGCAATCACTAAAAGATTAAAACATTTAATTATAAATTACTCCTTTACTTTTTGTTGCTTTTCAATTTCGATGATTTCATCACCGGCGATCGCATAAGCAATATCACCGATTTTTGCTTTTACGATGTGCTTTCCGGTAAAAGCACCAAAAGCGGGAAGAATTATTTGATTTTCTGTCCTAAAAAAACAAGCTAGAATTTCTGACTGCCGTCCTACTCCGCGAATTTTTATTCCCGGATGAATGTGACCTGCAAACACAAAAAGTCCTTCGCGCTCAGTTGGAAAATGCGTTAAAAGAAATCCATCAACAATCATTTCTTCGACCATCTTCACTCCTATTTCCTCATACTGCCAATCTTGTATGATGTCGTGATTTCCGGCGATCAAAATAATTTCGGTAGGACAATCTTTGCACCAATCTTCAAACCTCAACCATTCGATATTCTGAACGCTGTGAAATAAATCGCCAAGAAACCAGATTTTTTCAGCTTCGAAATAAGAAACGACCTTGTCCAGTTCGTCAAAGTTTTTGTGCAATGCTTGACTTGGAATCCCTATACCATGTTTACGGAAGTGTGATACTTTTCCTAAGTGAACATCAGCGATTAATAGTGCTCTGTGTTTTGGCCAATAAATAGCGCCACTAGTGTGTAAAATAAAAATATGATTATTAATTTCAATCTTATGAGTCATTGTAATTTTTTAGATTTTTGTATAAGATGCCACCATCTTTTTTATACGGTCTGCCAGAGTTTCACTTGACAATTTTTCGCGCAAGCGATCTGTAATAATCGGAAAACTAAAAGGCGTTGGTTTGCTGCATTCTTTAACCACAACTTCCTGACCAAGAATTCTTTCTAAAGCCAAAATTAATCTTCCTTCTTCCAATTGATGTTCAAAAGTTTCTCTATATGCTTGTTGTAACAATAAATTATCCGGTTCATAGTCCTTAAATACTTCAAATAATAGCTGAGTTCCACTTTGCAAATGCTTTGTTTTGACTTGCTTTCCAGGCATTCCGGTGAATAATAAGCCAGAAATTACGGCAATATCTCTAAACTTTCGTCTTGCCATTTCGGTAGCATTCAGACTTCTTTCTAGATCAGCATGAATAAATTCTGTCGAAAATAAATTGTTGTCTAATACTTCTTCAATAGAAAATGGTTGATCTGACAATAATTCGAAACCATAGTCATTATAGGCCAACGAGAAACTTATTGGCGAAAGCAAACTAATCCGATATGCCAATAAACTAGCAAGTGCCTCGTGGACAAATCGACCTTCAAATGGATAAAATATCGCATGATATCCTTCACGGGTTTTAAAAGTTTCAATCAAAAACTGATTTGCGTCTGGAACTATTGACTCTTTTCGCTGTCGGATAAGTAATGGTTCAAGTGCAATTATCTCTTCAGTTTTTCCTGTTTCGTGATTTGCAGAATATAATTCTTGGCGTAGCAGTTCACTCATTTGAGCTGAGAACGCCATTCGGCCTCCACTCCAACTTACCACTTTTGCCTTATTTTTTGGATTGGCTAATTTGACCAAAACTTGCATATTTTTCACTTGATATAATTCTAGTTTTCGACCTGCAAAAATAAAAGTATCGCCACGCTCTAACTTAGAAATAAAACTCTCTTCCAAAGTTCCGATATAACCACCTCCAAAAAATTTGACTTGCATCGAAGCATCGCCGACTATTGTTCCAATCTGCATTCGGTGTTGCATTGCGGTTCGTCTGCTGCTGATAAAATACCTGCCGTCTTCGTCAATCTCAACTTTTTTATATTCGTCATAAGCCTGCAAGCTCTGACTTCCGAAGTGAATAAAATTCAGAATCCACCGCCATTGATCATCATTTATTGCTTGATAGCAAAAAGTGGTCTGCACCTCTTTAAAAATATCTGCAGGTAAAAATCCATCAGAAACCGCCAAAGTGTTAAGATATTGAATCAAAACATCCCAACTATTTAAGTAGGGAATTCGATCTTCCACAATTTTTTCTCGAACTGCTCTCCGCAAGGCCGAAGCTTCAAAAAGTTCCATCGCGTGAGTTGCGAGAAAGTGAATTTTACTCTCTTTTCCGGGCTGATGCCCACTCCTCCCCGCTCTTTGCATAAATCTCGCGACTCCTTTTGGACCGCCAACTTGAATAATACTTTCAACCGGTGCAAAATCGACTCCCAAGTCTAAACTTGAGGTACAAACCACGATTTTTAGCTGCTCATTTCGGATTGCATCTTCCACCCAATGTCGGGTTTCGCGACTAATACTACTATGATGCATAGCAATATCTCCAGCAAATTCGGGATATTTTTCGAGTAAAGCTCTAAACCAAAGTTCACAAGCTGAACGCACATTTACAAAAAGTAATGTAGTTTTACTTTCTTTGATAATCTTCACCGCATCATCCAGCAATTGCAATCCCATGTGCCCTCGCCACGGATAGGTTTCCATCTTTTCAGGAATAATTGATGCTACGGTGATTTTTTTCTGAATATCAGCTTTTATTAAAACTGAATTTTGCATGTGTGTGGAATTTGGTCCTAATAAAACTTCTTGCGCTTGCGCCAAATTGCCAATCGTCGCTGATATTCCCCATATTTTCAGCTTAGGAACAATAGTTTTCATTCGCGACAAAGCAAGCTCCATCTGAACGCCTCTTTTACTTCCCAACAATTCGTGCCACTCATCTACAATTATCGCTTCGCAGTTTTTGAAAACTTTTTCGTAGCCTTTGCTAGCAAGAAGTAACTGCAAACTTTCGGGCGTTGTAATTAGCAAGTCAGGCATCATCTTCTTCTGCTTCGCTCGATCGTTGGCAGAAGTATCTCCCGTCCGAGCTCCAACGGTCATCTTAGTTTCCAAATCTTCGGTCACTCTTTCTGCAGCTTGCAAAATTTCTTGTGATAATGCTCTTAAGGGTGTTATCCAAATCGCCTTCAATCCGGGAGTATGCTTAGTTTTGTAATTTGGATTTTTTCGAATATAATCAAGAACGACGGGCATCCACAAGGCATAGGTTTTCCCGCTCCCTGTAGGCGCATTCAAAAGTCCATTTTTACCTTGCAGGAAAGCAGTCCAAGTCTGAATTTGGAATGGAAAAGGTTTCCACCCTCTACTTTTGAACCAGTCTTTTCCAATCTGAATTTGTTCGTCTCTAGTCATATATTTCTAAAAAAAATCTTCTTCTATAATTTTAAACAATCATCGATTTTAGGTCTTCGATATTATTCGCTTCTTCAATTTTTTTGTCGTGTCTCCAGCGCAAAATTCTTGGAAATCGTGTGGCAATTCCACTTTTGTGTCTTGATGATAACGCAATTCCTTCAAAACCTATTTCGAAAACTAACTGTGGCGTCACACTTCGTACTGGACCAAATCGTTCAAGTGTATTCTTCTTAATAAAGTCGTCCACTCTTCTGAATTCTGCATCTGTTAGTCCAGAGTACGCTTTCGCAAAAGTTACAAGTTCTCTTTCGCCGTTTTCTAAATCTTGCCACAATGCAAACGTATAGTCTGTAAAAAGATTTGAACGTCTTCCGCTACCTCGCATTGCGTAAGTCAAAACTGCGTCGATGGTTAAAGGAGCTATCTTCCATTTCCACCAATCGCCTTTTTTACGACCTACGAGATAGGGAGAATCTTTGCGCTTTAGCATTAATCCTTCACTCTTCATTTCTCGAGATCTTCCTCGCTCAGCGGCGAGTTCTTCCCAAGTATTGAAATCTACTCGGGTAGAAATTGCCCAAGGAAGATATTCTTTATCTAAACTTTTATATAATTCTTCTAATAAAAGTCGGCGTTCAATAAAAGGCTTGCTTCTAATATCTTCCCCATTCCATTCTAGAAGATCGTAAACTTTTAAAATAACCGGAACTTTCTTTAGCAATGCTGCCGAAACGGTTTTCCGACCAATTCGAGTTTGAAGATCATTAAAGGCGCCAATTTCGCCATCAATATATGGTAAAATTTCAGCATCAATTACAGTTCCGTTGGGAATCGCGCCAACGAAGGCTTGAAATTCTGGATATTTATCCGTCACCAATTCTTCTCCTCTACTCCAAACATATATTTCATTATCGCGAATTATTGTTTGAGATCGAATTCCGTCCCACTTATGTTCGGCGCTCCATTCACTCGGGCTTCCGAGAGTTTCCAAATCTGTTTCTAACGGATAAGCGAGATAGAACGGATACGGTTTTGATAAATAGTCGCTACTTTTTTCGTCAAGAATTAATTCTTGATATGAGATTTTTGCTGGATTCCAGTCGCCCATTAATTTATAAGCTAAAATATCTTCATCCATATTTTCAGCTTTCGCCAAAGCTCTAGTCATTAATTTCTGACTGACTCCAATTCTGAAACTTCCCGTGATTAATTTGGTAAAGACAAATCGCTCGTAGTAATTCATCGACAGCCAATTTTCGTGCAGATATTCTTTTTTCTCAGGTTCTGATTTCTTTTTTAAAGCAATAATTTCCTCTAGAAATTCGGTCAAACTCTTGTCTGAATGCTGATCTGATTCGGGAATTATCAAGGCGATTGTTTCGGCAAGGTCACCAACAATATGATAGGATTCTTCAAAAAGCCACATTGGAATATCGGCAATTTCATTCGCCCAAAGTCTCAGTAATGTAGTATTAACAGGACGTGGCGGTCTTCTATGAGACAACAATGCAATGGTCCAAACCTTATCTGTTGGATTAGCGTTTTTGAAATATTCTGTCAACGCTTCTACCTTAATGGTAGTTTTGTTGGTATTATCCAGGTTTCGAATTAATTCGGCAAAGTTTCTCATACTATTTCTGTTTCAGATTTAGATTCCATTTCGCCCATCTCACCTTCATATTGTGTGGTTGCAGTTCGCGCATCATATCCTTGCTCTCTGAGATATCTCGAAAAAATATCCGAATATCCGTGAGTTGCAATAATCCGTTCTGCTCCTGTCGCTTTGATGCTTTCCATCAGAGATTGCCAATCGCAATGATCGCTGAGCACAAAACCTTTATCAACCGCGCGGCGTCTTCTTGCACCTCGAAAAGCCATCCATCCACTTGCTGATCCGGTCACGAACGGAGTCATCTTACGAATCCACGGACTTCCGTGAGCCGAAGGTGGCGCAATCACAATATTACCTAGTAGTTCTTCTTTTTTGGTTTCGCGAGTTACTAAAGTTGTTGGTGGAAGATCTACGATTGGACGTAAAACTTCGGTCATATTTTCGATTGCTCCGTGGGTGAAGATGGTTCCGATATTTGGATCAAGGAATTTCAGCAAGCGCTGTGCTTTTCCTAGAGAATATCCGAAAAGAACAGAAGTTTTTCCTTCGGCGCGATTTTCTACCCACCAATTATTAATGTCGTCCATTACTTGTGCTTGCGGAACCCATTTGAAAACTGGTAATCCAAAAGTACATTCAGTGATAAATGAATTGCACTTTACGACTTCGTAGGGAGTAGAAATTCCATCATCTTCGGTTTTATAATCTCCAGTGAAGACCCAAACTTCTCCTTTATACTCAACTCGAACTTGTGCTGACCCAATAATGTGACCAGCAGGATGCAGCGAGAATTTGACATTATTAACTACAAATGTTTCACCCCAATCTTTTCCGGTTACGTTGGTAACTCCAAGACGGTGTTTTAAAATTGGAACATTAATATTATGAGTGATATAATTTTCATTTCCAAACTTTGCGTGATCCGCGTGCCCGTGGGTTATGATCGCATTTTGAACAGGTCGCCACGGATCCAAATAAACATTTGCTTGTTCACAATAAATTCCTTTATCGTTAAATTCTAGTAGTGGTTTTCGCATCTTAGATAGTTGTTTTTGTAAAAACATTTTCTGCTATCTATAAATTTATAGGATGCATTTAGAAATGAAAAATATATTGTAAGAAGTTTAACTAATTTAGAGAATGATAGTTAGAAGTACGTAATCCAAATCTTTCAAATTTGAATAATCCGTATAATGAGAAGTCATAATCGTTTAAATTTCTTCCAGTGATCACTATTTAGACATAAAAAATTTCGTAAGCGAATCGGCAAATTGAAAGCAAAATTACGAACATCAGAAATTTTCTAATGATAGCATTTCCTTTCTTGATAGCAAATTTAGAACCGACATATCCACCGAGTCCGTTGAAAAATGCCATCGGAAGTGCGATTGACCAAAGCACTTTTCCTTTGAGTAAAAAGAGGCAAATAGACCCAAAGTTGGTTGCAAGATTTACTAGCTTGGCGTGCGTATTTGCCGTAAGAAAATCCATTCCCAAAACGGTAACGAATGCCAAAACAAAAAAAGTTCCCGTTCCAGGGCCTATAAAACCGTCGTAAGCTCCCACAATAATACTGATAATGACGCCGTAGATAATCATCTGTTTTTCGGGTATATCCTGTGCTTTGGCTTGACCGAAATCTTTTTTGAAAAAAGTAAAAATTCCCATAACGATGAGAATTACTAGCAGGACAGGTTTGATAAAGTCATTTGATACAATCGTGAGCATATAAGATCCGAAATAAGCTGCTGCAAAAGCGGTAATCGCCATAATAATAAATAATTTCCAAGCGACTTTAATTTTTTTTATATACATCAACACTGCCATGGAGGTTCCTGTGAAAGCTGGAATTTTGAGAGACCCCATTACGGTGGCTGCAGGAATTAATGGTAAAATGCTTAGTGATAAAGGAGTTTGTATAAGTCCGCCACCGCCCACAATTGAGTCGACAAATCCCGCTACAAAAGCAACAAGGCAGAGAAGAAAAAGAATATCATATTCCATTGTAGAAAAAAGTGCAAATTTACCTTATGTATATTTAGTGACATCATTATTTAGAGTTTAAAATCTAAAAATTTTTAATTGTCATTATAAAGAATTTTCTAAGACAGTGTGATCAGAATTTAATAAAGTACACAACTACAGTGACACAAAATTTTAGACTCAATAAAAAGATACAACATTCTTTATTCTCCCCACTAATTCGACATTTCTTGAGAAAAATTATAACTCGAATTGTCATCATCTAGTATTAATTAGGCATTTCGCCGCAGCAGCCCTTGAAGTTATTAAGACATCCTAACTTTTTTTTGCTCATTTGCCAAAAGCATCAATAAATAGAGGCTCTCAAATTTTCCGAAACGTTATATCATTCTTAAGTTGCGAAAATTATCAGAGAACTTAAATGAAATAACCTTCAATAATCTGGACGTAATTAGTATTTGTGCTTTGATGTTAATCTTGGTAAGTGCCATTAGATACGGAGATTTATAAATCTTTCCATTATGTATTCAATACCATAAATTATCAGTGTAAATGTTTTTTATATTGATAAAAATTCAGTAATATTGAATTAGAACTATTAATTAACCACTAAAACTTTTTATCTTATGAAATTAAAAAAACTAAGTCTCCTATTATTATTATGTGTTTCGGTAGGTTTTACTTCTTGCAAATCGCACGAAGCGAAGGACACCCAAATTAAAACTGATATCGAGAAAATTTTGGTTCCTGGTGTAACCGTTGAAGTTGATCGTGGAGTAGCGAAAATAAATGGAACATTTGAAAATGAGCAAACTCACACAAAGGTTTTGGAAGAAGCTAGAAAGGTAAAAAATGTAAAATCGGTTTTGGACAATGCTATTACGCAAGCAGCTCCTACCGTAACTCCGGATAATATGTTGCAAAATAAAATTGATGCAATTTTAGTATCATATCCGCTGGTTACGGCAAGCATAAATGATGGTCTTGTAACGCTCAACGGAACTATCGAGCGTGCAGAACTGCCAAAATTAATGCAAAAAGTGAACGAAACACAGCCTAAAAAAGTTGAAAATTTATTAAAAATCAATAACTAAATAAGTATATGACTTTAAAAGAAAAATATGCGGCTTTGATCGCAACTACAAACGTAAGCGCGCTTGGAGACGTTGATATTAAAGAAGATAACAATGTGTTGTATATTACCGCAACGGTGCATAATGGTACCGAGAAAGATCAATTGTGGTATCTATATAACCTTGCTGATCCTGATTTTCGCGCAGGAGATTTAATTCTTAATATTAATGTTGATCCAAATGCAGCGGCACAAAAAATGCGCGTGGATACAAAGCACTCTAATCTGAATGTCCGAAAAGGACCAGGTACAGATACTGAAATTGTCTCTAAAGCGGCTCATCATTCGGAAGTAACATTGTTAAGTAAATTTGACGACAATTGGTATTTAATTCGTACCGAAGATGGCGTTGAAGGGTACTGTTCAGCAAATTATCTTACCGCCATTTAGATTGCAATTAAGTTTAATTAAGTGCCTCAAAAATAAAAATTTGGGGCACTTTTTCATTTTAGCAAAGATTCTGGATACTTAATTTCACATTAATTATAAAATAGTATGCTTGCATATAATTTTCTTAAACGGAGTTCCTGAATTGAGAAATGTTCTATCTTTATAAAAAACACGATATAATGAATTTTAAAAATAAAATGTTGCGAGATGATGCTCTTCTTGGTAAGACGATAGTGGTCACTGGTGGCGGAAGCGGTTTAGGAAAAGCGATGACTGCCTATTTTCTAGAGTTGGGCGCTAATGTCGCCATTACAAGTAGGGATTTAGAAAAACTTCAAAACACTGCAGCCGAACTTCAAAAGGATTCAAAAGGAAAATGTCTTGCGGTGCAATGTGATGTACGGCATTATGATCAAGTTGAAAATATGCTTGCTAGTGTTTTAAAGGAATTTGGTCAAGTAGATGTACTACTCAATAATGCGGCGGGAAACTTTATATCGCCAACCGAAAGACTTTCGGCAAATGCATTTGACACCATTATAGATATAGTATTGAAGGGATCAAAAAACTGCACATTAGCTTTTGGCAAACATTGGATTGACCAGAAGCAAGAAAGTGCAACAATTCTAAATATTGTTACCACTTATGCTTGGACTGGATCTGCTTACGTGGTTCCATCGGCAACGGCCAAAGCAGGAGTGCTAGCAATGACACGCAGTCTTGCAGTTGAATGGGCAAAATACGGAATCAGGTCTAACGCAATTGCGCCAGGTCCTTTTCCAACAAAAGGAGCTTGGGACAGATTACTTCCGGGGGATTTGAAAGAAAAATTTGATTTGGCAAAGAAAGTTCCATTGCAACGAGTTGGTGATCATCAAGAACTTGCAAACCTTGCTGCTTATTTAGTTTCTGATTTTTCGGCCTACATCAACGGAGAAGTAATTACTATTGACGGTGGTGAGTGGCTTAAAGGGGCGGGACAATTTAACCTGCTTGAAGCGGTGCCAGAAGAGATGTGGGACTTGCTCGAAGCGACAATCCGGTCTAAAAAAAGCAGCTAAAATTGTTAGAATTTAATGGCAATGATGCCACTAGAAACCAAATATTATACGTGACCTGCCCAGAGTCACGCGATTATGTATTGTTAACAACTAAGAATTGATTAAACCATAAATAATTGTATTTTTACAGCTCAAAATTTTTAAAATTAAATGGGTAAAATCATTGCAATAGCCAATCAGAAAGGCGGTGTTGGAAAAACAACAACATCCGTCAATCTTGCAGCCTCACTAGGTGTTTTGGAAAAAAAAGTTCTTCTTATTGATGCTGACCCTCAAGCTAATGCGAGTTCTGGATTGGGAATTGACGTAGAAAGCGTTGATATTGGAACCTATCAAATACTAGAACATAGCCATACGCCCATTGAAGCCATCGTTTCTTGTAGCGCTCCCAATGTGCATATAATTCCAGCGCATATTGACTTAGTTGCCATCGAAATTGAATTGGTCGATAAAGAAAACCGCGAGTATATGCTCAAGCAAGCGCTCGAAAGTATAAAAGATCAGTATGATTATATTCTAATTGACTGTGCTCCTTCTTTAGGATTGCTTACGTTAAATGCACTTACGGCAGCAGATTCTGTTTTGATTCCGATTCAGTGTGAATATTTCGCTCTTGAAGGTTTGGGGAAATTACTAAACACCATCAAAAGTGTTCAGAAGATTCACAATCCAGATCTTGATATTGAAGGCTTACTTCTTACGATGTATGATTCTCGATTAAGACTATCAAATCAGGTAGTAGAAGAAGTTCAAAAACACTTTAATGATATGGTTTTTAATACCATAATTCAGAGAAATGTGAAATTGAGCGAGGCACCAAGTTTTGGCGAAAGCATTATCAATTTTGATGCAACAAGCAAAGGTGCAACCAATTATTTGAGCCTTGCCGAAGAAGTAATCAAGAAAAACAGTATTTAAGTTAGATGGGAAAAGCAATAAAAAAACAAGCATTAGGACGTGGACTTTCGGCATTACTGAAGGATCCCGAGAATGATATTCAGTCTGTTACCGATAAAAATGCGGACAAGGTTGTAGGAAGTATTGTTGAGTTAGATATTGATTCAATTGAAATAAATCCGTTTCAGCCTCGAAGTAATTTTAACGAAGATACCCTTCGTGAATTAGCCACTTCTATAAAGGAGCTTGGTGTAATACAGCCAATAACAGTTCGGAAATCAGAGTTTAATAAATACCAACTAATTTCTGGAGAGCGTCGTCTGCGTGCTTCAAAACTTGCAGGACTTACACAAATTCCCGCTTATATTCGAATTGCCAACGACAATGAATCGTTGACAATGGCGTTGGTCGAAAATATTCAACGTCACGATTTAGATCCTATTGAGATTGCTTTATCATACCAACGATTGATGGACGAAATCCAACTTACACAAGAGCAAATGAGCGATCGTGTAGGGAAGAAAAGATCTACCATTGCCAATTACCTTCGACTATTAAAATTAGATCCAATTATACAAACAGGAATTAGAGATGGTTTTATCAGTATGGGTCATGGCCGTGCTTTAATTAATATTGAAGATCAAGATATACAAGCAGATATGTATCAGAATATCGTGCTGAATAATCTTTCGGTACGCGATACGGAGACTTTGGTAAAAAATTATCAGGAAGGTTTGAAACCTAAGGTTCCTGTTTCTAAGACTAAAGCTGCGACCTTTGCCATCGATGAGCAGCAGGAAATTAAAATTTCGACTTATCTAGGTACGAAAGCAGAAATTAAAGTGGCTGCCAACGGAAAAGGGAAGATTACAATCCCATTCAAATCTCAGGAAGACTTTAACCGCATCATCAAATTAATTCAAGCGGGTGAATAAATGGTTATACATAGTATATATTTTTCTTTTTTGCGCTCCAACGCTTAGTAGGGCGCAGGAAGATGATTTTCAAATACTAATCGCAAAAGATTCGATTATTGAATCAAATACAGATCCTTTACGTCCCGCAAAAGCTGCATTTTACTCGGCGATTGTTCCAGGACTTGGACAAGCGTACAATAAAAAATACTGGAAAATCCCGCTGGTTTATGGCGCGATGGGGACATCGATGTATTTCTATCTTGATAATAATAAAAATTATCACAAATTTAGAGACGCTTATAAACAACGTCTTGCTGGAATTTATACAGATGAATACGGCTTTCTTGATAACGCTAGGCTTATAAAAGTGCAGCGTACTTATGAACGCAATCGCGATTTGTCATTACTAATTACGGTTGGGTTTTATATTTTAAATATAGTTGAAGCCAATGTTGATGCGCATTTAATGCAATTTAACGTAAGTGAAAAGCTAACCTTAAATCCACAATTAATTCAAGACGAACGCACCGCTAAACCTTCTTTTGGACTCACTTTAAACTATAAATTATAATGAAAATTGCATTATTAGGATACGGCAAAATGGGTCAGGCAATTGAGAAAATTGCGGTTGAAAGAGGTCACTCAATAGTTATAAAAAAATCAATCAATGATTCTTTTGATGGTCTTGAACTGGCTGATGTTGCTATTGATTTTTCTATTCCATCAGCTGCCGTAGAAAACATAACAAAATGTCTTGAATCTGGAATCGCGATTATTTCGGGAACCACAGGATGGCTTGATGATTACGAAAAAATGGTTGATAAATGCAAAGCGAATAATGGCGCTTTTATTTATGGATCAAATTTCAGTTTGGGTGTCAATTTGTTTTTTGAACTTAACGAACATCTTGCGAGATTGATGCAGAAATTTCCGCAGTATAAGTCGGAAATTAAAGAGATCCATCACACCCAAAAATTAGATGCACCAAGTGGAACCGCAATAACTTTGGCGAAAGCCATAATCCAAAATTCCGATTATTCAAGTTGGGCATTAGAAAAAAAAGCAGCAGACGAACTTTTAATTGAAGTAGAAAGAACAGACAATGTTCCTGGTACTCACACCGTTTTCTACAACAATCCTATTGACACTATCAAAATTACCCACACCGCTCACAGTCGTGAAGGTTTTGCGCAAGGAGCAGTGATTGCTGCAGAATGGCTGCAAGGAAAAAAAGGTGTGTTTTCAATGAAAGACGTTTTGAATTTAAAATAAATTAATTTTCGGTTTAGTGCCGATTAATATAAGAGTTATGACTTTAACAGAATGGTTTGTATTTTTTTTGATAATTCAAATTGTGCACTTTGCAGGAACTTGGAGACTATATGAAGCTGCGGGCAGAAAAAGATGGGAAGCGGCAGTGCCAATTTATAATGCGATAGTATTAATGCAAATTATTAATAGACCTAAATGGTGGACAATTTTGCTATTTATTCCTATTATTAACTTAATAATGTTCCCAGTAGTGTGGGTAGAAACCCTTCGATCTTTTGGGAAAAATTCCACTACCGATACTTGGTTGGCAGTTTTTACGGCTGGCCTTTATATTTATTATGTCAATTATACACAGCCACTCAATTATGTAACGGATAGGAATTTAAATCCTCATACAAAAACTGGTGATACTATCAGCTCGATTTTATTTGCGATTGTTGTTGCTACTTTGGTACATACTTATGTAATGCAACCTTTTACAATTCCAACTTCTTCTCTTGAAAAATCACTTCTCGTTGGAGATTTTCTTTTTGTAAGTAAATTTCATTACGGAGCGCGAGTTCCGATGACCGCAATTGCGGCGCCAATGTTTCACGATACAATTCCTTTTATCAATAAAAAATCATATTCTTCTTGGCCGGAAATTCCATATATGCGTTTTCCAAAGTTGCAAAGTATCAAGAATAATGATATTGTGGTTTTTAACTGGCCTGTAGACACACTGTACAACATGTACAAAGCAGCAGACAAAAAGTACTACAAACCGGTTGACAAACGCACTAACTACGTAAAAAGAGCCATTGGTGTTGCTGGAGATACCGTTGAAATAAAAGACGGAATTGTTTATGTAAATGGCGATATCCTAAAAATGCCACTTCGAGCAAGACCTGAGTTTTCGTATGAAGTTACTACTGATGGAAGTAGTTTTGATCAGGCGTATGTAATTCAGGAATTAAATAGTACCGACGGAGTATATCAAACTTCCCAAACTACGTTCCAATTTCGAGCATTAACCGATGACGCCGTACGAAAACTACAGAATAATCCAACTGTAAAAAGTGTAGTTAGAAACATATCAAAAGAAACTGAACCAACCATTTTTGGTAAAAAAGAAAATTGGAATCTGGATAATATGGGACCTATTTACATTCCCAAAGAAGGAAAAACAGTTGCTTTGGATAAAGCGTCCCTGCCATTTTACAAAAGAATTATTACTGATTACGAGCATAATGATTTGAAAGTCATTGGTGATGAAATCCGCATAAATGGAAAAATCGCTACTTCTTATACCTTTCAGCAAGATTACTTTTGGATGATGGGAGATAACAGACACAACTCTTTGGATAGTCGTTATTGGGGCTATGTTCCTGCCAATCATATTGTAGGAAAAGCTGTTTTTATTTGGATGAGTATCGATCCCCATAAATCGGGATTCAAAAAATTCCGTACTGAAAGATTTTTCACAACCGTTGGTGGCGAAGGTGAGCCAGTTTCATATTTCAAGTTCTTCCTGATTGCAATTGCGGCATATTTTGGAATTTCGTATTTTGTAAAAAAGCGTAAAGAAAATCAGGCGTAAATTAGATTTAAAAACGATGGACATTCTTATACATCCTACTTATTTTCCTTCCATCAGTCATTATGTGGCAATGGCGAAGGCAAGTTCTATAACTTTGGAAATGGATGACAATTTCCAGAAGCAGACCAATAGAAATAGAATGTATATTTACAGCTCCAACGGAATGCAGTTGCTAAATATTCCGGTAAAACACTTGAGAAATAACCACCAGAAAACGCGTGACATCAAGCTTGAAACCGAATTTGATTGGCAGAAACAGCACTTTAAGTCATTGGAAGCAGCATATCGATCTTCACCTTTTTTCGAGTTTTTTGAGGATATAATAATGCCGGTTTTCGAGAAAGACTATATCTATTTGATGGATCTAAATCTTGATACGATGGACATAGTTTCGAAGTGTATTGGGATCAAAACCAAATTTCTTCAATCTGCAGAGTTTCATAAAGAGACAGATTTGGTTGATTTTAGGAATTTGGCAGCTGGTAAAAAAGACCAAACTGAAATTACTCCTTACACCCAAGTTTTTGGAGATAAATATGGATTTATCAATAATCTAAGTGTGCTAGATTTACTTTTTAATGAAGGTAGATATTCGCTTGATTACTTAAAATCTCAAAATTTTTAGAAGGCTTCCGCCAAAAATATTGCGGGTAGTGGACGAGGAATTTATTAAGAGGATGACGATTTCGAACTGTTCAGATTACTTTTCTATTTAATCAATTATTTATCACTTTCCTTACTATTTACAGTCTCGAATCAAGAGACTTTTGCGATGAGAAGTGGTGCGAACTCGAGCAAAGCGAAATGGCGACGCAAGTACCTTTTGTGCTTATTCTGCCCAACAAGATTGGGAGTGGAAACACGAACGAAAGAAATGCCCAAAAGAATTTACTTAGTTCTTGACTACCTTCGTAAATCGTAAATCCTAAATCGAATCTACATATTCAAACGGCTCATTATTGGATAGTGGTCAGAGTTTTTAAAATCCGTAAAAGTTTCAAAATTCTTAACTTTCATCTTCGGATCAACAAAAATATAATCGATTCTGGCGGGATAATATTTAAAATTATAAGTCTGTCCGAAGCCTTTTCCGTTTTCTTCAAAACTATCTAAAAGATTGCCTCGAATACTTCTGTAAACGTACGAATAGGCGCTGTTATTCATATCTCCACAGACAATTATTGGATAAGGAGAATCGCGTTTGTGCGCCATTATAAGTTCGGCTTGCGATTGTTGGGATCTGAAGGCTTTCGAAATTCGCTTTAAAATCATTTCAGACTTCTGCTGGTTGATTCCTTGAATATCATTATTAATTTCGTCAATATCGGGCGAAATCCGAATAGATTCCAAATGAATACTATAAATTCTAATCGTATCTAAACCTTTCTTAAGATCGGCAAAAATTACGTTATTATTGGAATCGGGAAGTTCTACCGACCCTGAATTTAAAATTCGGAATTTGGAAAAAATAGCTTGTCCTGTCTTTATCTTATTTCCCTGCATTACGATGTGCTTGTACTTATATACTTTCAAATCTACATTTGCCTTTTCTGAATATTCTTGAAGGCACAAAATATCTGGATTTTGCTCATCGATAAACTTCTTAATTTCGGCTGGAACATTTCTATCAGAAATCCAATCAAAAAGATTGAAAAGCCGAACATTGTAGCTCATCACCGTAAAATCTTTCTCCTGAGGGGCAATTTCAGTTTTTGAAAATTTATAAAATTTATTTATAAATGTAATTCCTAACAAGAGCACTATCGCAGACAAAAGAATTTGCCTTTTTAGCATTAGCAACCAATAAATAAAAAACGCAGCATTCAAAATAAGCAGCAAAGGCAAAACCAAGGTTAATACCGAGAGAATGGGAAAAAATTTGGGCGCCAAAAAAGGAAGTACATAGCCTAAGAATGTAAGCGTAGACAGCACTACGTTTAGACTGAACATTACTTTATTAAACACCGACAATTTCTTCATATGTTATACCTAACTAAAAAATTACTTATTTCCTGCTCTAAACAGGAAGTCTTTTTCATCTTTGCTAAGACTATCATATCCTGATTTACTAATCTTATCTAGAATTGCGTCGATCTGCCGTTGTGTACTGTCTTTCTTCACAATTTTTGAAGGCTCTGGTTTTGGCGCTGGTTTAAAATTCCTGTGTACTTTCTTAAATGGAGTTCGCTTCTTTTTATCAGTAATAGTTTGCAAAAATACAATGGTCGCGGTAAACCAATTGGTAAGATCCAGACCTCGTTTTAACTGAGTGGTAAAAATATAACCAAAAAATGCCCCACCCAAATGAGCAAGATGACCTCCAGTATTTGTTGATGAAAGCTGCAAAAAATCGATAATTAAAAAAACCACTGCTATATGCCACAATTTGACATTTCCTATTATTAAAAGTCGCAATTGCATCATTGGTGCGTACGTAGCGACGGCAAATAAAATTGCCATTACCGATGCAGAAGCCCCAACTACAGATGCCGAACTATTAATTAAGGCTGGTAAAATATTATAACAAATTAAATAAAATACACCCGCGAAAAGTCCGCCCGAAATATAGAGTCCTAGTAACTGTTTTTGTGTAAAATAGGTTAGAAACACTTTTGCCGCAAAGTTAAACATGATCAAATTGAAGATAATGTGCCAAATACCAGCGTGAAAAAATGAATAGGTAAGAATTGACCACGGCTTCCATAATAAATCTGAAACAGTAGAGGAAAGACTCACATAATACAAGAAATCTATAGTATTGCCCGACAGATGGATAAGTGCAGCAATTATATTTGGCACAACGAACAATACGATATTGAATACGATTAATCGCATGGTAATATCTCCGGACCTCAACTGTGTTTTTAAATCATCTAGTAGGCTCATAAAAAGATTTTATCTTAATGATTAATTCCAGCGTTTATCATTAAATTGATTTTTTTTCCAATAAAGCATCATCAAGAAACCAACCGCAGCTCCACCAATATGCGCGAAGTGCGCAATACCGCCACCGCCGCCAAAGATAGATTTTCCGGACACTCCAAGAAATAAATCCAGAAGTAAAATTGCAGGAACGAAGTATTTTGCTTTAATAGGAATTGGTAAAAAGATCATCATTAGTTCAGCATTTGGAAACATATAAGCAAATGCTACAAGCAATCCATAAATTGCTCCTGAAGCTCCGACGACAGGGATCATATACGCACCAATAAAGCTTTGAAACTGCTCCGGACTAAGAATTTGTTGCCAAACTGAATTAAATTTGCCTTCCGAT
Organism: Flavobacterium ardleyense; assembly: GCF_033547075.1. Classification (NCBI taxonomy): domain Bacteria; kingdom Pseudomonadati; phylum Bacteroidota; class Flavobacteriia; order Flavobacteriales; family Flavobacteriaceae; genus Flavobacterium; species Flavobacterium ardleyense. The sequence goes on from NZ_CP137891.1 coordinate 3,123,666, forward strand.
AAAATTTGCATTACTTCGGCCTTGTTCTGACCGTTTTCTACAAGTGTTTTCATTCCATCTTGAAACATGTACCAATTGACACCTTCGTGCAGAAGTGCTGCACCTAGTCCGCAGGAGATATAAAAAAACAAAAATTTGGTTGGACCCCAAATATGTTCTAGACTTGATCCAAAACTATATAATGCAAACATATTAAATGCAATGTGCATCAACCCACCGTGCATAAACATGTGAGTTAAAATCTGCCAAATTTGGAAGCTTGAACTTTCTGGATAATAGAGTGCGAAAATATCCAATGCGATATCTCCAAGAAATTCCGAACCTATAAAAAATATAACATTAATGATAAGCAACTGCTTAACAAGAGGTGTGATGTTCATCATACTTTAAAACTTTTTATCTATATCTTCTACTCTAATTGTAGTAAAAGTGGTTTTTTGGAACGGGCATACATTCTGCTCTTTGCAAGCAAAAAGACCGTTTACTATATTTTCTTGATCTTGCTCATTTAAGGTAACCCCCGTCTTTACCGCTAGACTCTGCGCCATCGATTTTGCAATCTGATCACTCTGACTAAAACTCGTCAACGGAATATCAGAATGTAAATCAGACAGCAGCTGCTCTAAAACTAGCGAAACTTCACTCTCGGATACATTAACGGGAACTCCTGAAACAATCACGCTTTCGGCTTCATTCAGATCAAAGACAAAACCGACGTTGGTCAAGGAATCTTTCATTTCGTCAATTGCTTGAAGTTCCTCAGCTCCAAAATACAAATGTAGCGGAAAAAGCAATTGCTGACTAAGACCTTTTTTAATTGTAATGCTTTTTAAAAAATTCTCATACAAGATACGTTGGTGCGCTCTATGCTGATGCACAATTACCATCCCATTTTTAATTGGACTTACAATGTATTTTCGGTTTAGCTGATACGTTTTTGTAACCGTTTTTTCGTGAACATCATCAAAGAGTGACGAGGTAATAACATCTGCTTCAAATTCAAATCCAGTGGTAGGTATAGAATCTTTTTCATTTTCTAGTCCTATATACAAACTATCCCAATTTCCTGTTGCTTTTGGAAAGTGTCTGCCTGTAGAATGATTTACAGAAAAACTACTTGATTCGCGAGACGGAGTATTTGGCCTTGTATCCGCAAACGGATTATAATCACCATTAAATTCGACCGTGGGTGTTGCTGCAGAAGCATTTCTATAATCGTAAGGAGTATCAAGCGATGGATCTCTATCAAAATCTAGCACCGGCGCTACATTAAATTGTCCCAAACTGTGTTTTACCGCAGCCCTCAAAATGGCATATAATGCTTTTTCGTCGTCAAACTTAATTTCGGTCTTAGTTGGATGAATATTAATATCAATCGAACTTGGCGGAACTGTGAGATACAAAAAATAAGAAGGTTGTGAGCCATCTTTTAATAAACCATCGTAGGCCGACATAATGGCGTGATGCAAATAACCACTTCTTATAAATCTGTCGTTGACAAAGAAAAACTGTTCACTTCGGTTTTTCTTTGCAAATTCGGGCTTGCTTGCAAATCCACTAATTTTTACAATCTCTGTTTCTTCTTCTACCGGAACCAATTTTTCATTAGTTTTTCCAGCAAAAATATTTACAATACGCTGCCGAATATTGGATATCGGAAGGTTGTAAACATCACTTCCATTGTGATACATGCTAAAGTGTATTTGCGGATGAGCCAATGCTACGCGTTGAAATTCATCTATAATATGCCGCTGCTCCACAATTTCCGACTTTAGGAAATTACGCCTTGCAGGAATATTAAAAAACAAATTCTTGATGGCAAATGAGGTGCCTGTTGGCAAAACTGCCACTTCTTGCGAAACATACCTACTTCCTTCAATTACAATGTGATGACCAAGTTCGTCGGCATCTTGCTTCGTTTTAAGTTCCACATGTGCAATTGCTGCAATAGATGCAAGAGCTTCTCCTCTAAAACCTTTTGTTGATAAAGCAAATAAATCTTCAGCTTGTCTAATCTTGGAAGTGGCGTGCCTTTCAAAGCACATCCGTGCGTCGGTAACATTCATTCCTTGTCCGTTATCGATAACCTGCACAAGTGTTTTACCCGCATCCTTTACGATTAATTTAATGTCGGTCGCCCCTGCATCAACCGCATTTTCAAGCAGTTCTTTTACTACAGAAGCTGGCCGTTGCACAACTTCTCCAGCAGCAATTTGATTGGCGACATGATCTGGAAGTAACTGAATAATGCTTGGCATTCTTGATTTTTAATTAGCTGTCAAATTTACGTAAATATTGTAACAATAGGTTACATTGTAAGGTGCATTAACGCGAAGTTATCACAAACAAAAAAACCCATTTAAAAAAATCTAAATGGGTTTTGTAAAATATATTGAGAAATTCTTTACTCCTTGAGTTCCTTTGTGCCTTCTTCTAGTTGCAGTTGCGCATCAAGAAGATTTGTATTACTTGTTTTATAACAAAGATTAGCTTGCTGACGTAAAAACGCCATTTTGATCGCTGCAATAGCGGCCTCGGTACCTTTGTTACCATGCTCTCCACCACTTCTGTCTAACGATTGTTGTTGTGTATTGTCTGTAAGTACGCAAAAAATTACTGGAACGTCACTAGTAACATTAAGATCTTTGATCCCCTGAGTGACTCCTTCACAAACAAATTCAAAATGCATGGTTTCGCCTTTTATTACGCATCCAATTGCGATTACGACATCCACATTTTGAGTTTCAATCATTTTCTTAGAACCATAAACAAGTTCAAAACTTCCTGGAACATTCCATCGGGTGATTTTTTGCAATTTGGCACCGCAATCTAGCAGCGCTGCTTCACAACCTTGATATAACCCCTCAGTTACCTCATCATTCCATTCAGAAACAACAATCCCAAACCGAAAGTCATTCGCGTTTGGGATCATTTTTTTATTATATTCTGATAAATTTTTATTTGCCGTAGCCATATTTTTTATTTTTGTGACAAGCCAATCAGCGCATCTACTGAATTTGCTTCAGGAGTATTTTTGTAAGATTCCTTAATCTCAGTGAAATGCTTCAAAGCTTCATCGTTCTTACCCAAAGTTAAGGCAATTTTTCCAGCTTTTAATAAAAATCTTGGTGTTGTAAAATCATTTTTATCAACATTAGCAGCTTTCTGATAAAAATCTAAAGCTTCTTCGTTTTGATTTTTTTGAGCATACGCATCACCAATAGCTCCTTTGCTCAGCGCATCTAGAATCACTTCCTTAGTACTAAAGTCTTTAAGTGAAGCAATTGCCTCATCATATTTGCCTAAATTAAGGTATGATACACCAGCATAATAATTTGCAAGATTTGCAGCATCAGTACCAGAATACTTTTCAGCAATTTTTACAAATCCAAATTTTCCATCAGATCCATTAAGCGCCAACGTGAACAATGAATCACTAGAAGTACCTGCAACTGCTTTATCAAAATTTTGTTGTGCAGTAAACATTTCTTCTGAAGCTTCTGCCTCGTTAGGTTCTACAACAAATTTTTGGTATAAAACGTATCCTAAAGTAAGAAGTGCAATCGCACCTACTAAGATAAATATATATTTTTGGTTTTTTGCAACCCAAGCTTCAGCTTTTCCAGCACCTTCGTCAAGTGAAGTAAAAACACCTGCAGTTGTACTCTCTGCTTCGTCTACTTCTTCAACATTTTCAATGAAACCATTGTCATCCAGTTTTTCTTTCGGAGTTCTATAACCTCTTTTATTGTAAGTTGCCATTTATTTTTAATTAGTGAGCCGCAAAAATATAATTTTTATTCATATTAAAAAGTCATTTCAATTGAATTTTTCAATAATTTGCAGTTACTTTGAAATACTTCCGTTAAAGCAATCTATTTTTGCAGTCTATTTTAATTTCAGTCCCCTTTTTTGATGTATTTAAAAAACATTTCACTTTTCAACTACAAAAACTTTTCCGACATCTCATTTGATTTCGATACCAAAATAAATTGCTTTGTAGGCAAGAATGGCATCGGAAAGACCAATGTTTTGGATGCAATCTATTATCTCGCTTATGGCAAAAGCTACTTTAATCCTCAAGCTGTTCAGAATATAAAGCATGGAGAAGATTTTTTTGTCGTCGATGGTACTTTTGTGAAAGATGATCGCGAAGAGCAAATTGTCTGTAGTTTGAAAAAAGGCCAGAAAAAGATTTTAAAACGAAATAATAAACCGTACGAAAAGTTTTCTGATCATATTGGTTTTATTCCGCTTGTAATAATCTCCCCTTCAGATAGAGATTTGATTACCGAAGGCAGCGAAACTCGGCGAAAATTTATCGATATCGTAATTTCGCAGTTGGACTCAACTTATTTGCAAGGATTAATTTCCTACCAAAAAACATTGATTCAAAGAAATGCACTTCTCAAATATTTTGCAATTAACAGAGTTTTTGACGCCGAAACATTAGCAATTTACGATGAGCAACTATCACAATACGGAACGCCAATTTTCCAAAAAAGACAGCAGTTTCTAAGTGAATTTATTCCAATTTTTAATAAGCACCATCACAGCATTACAAATAGCGCCGAAAATGTGAATCTTGTTTACGAAAGTAGTCTTAACCACAAAAGCCTTTTAGAATCACTCAAAGAAAATCTTGAAAAAGACAAAGTCCTACAATATACGAGTAGCGGAATTCACAAAGACGATTTAATATTCGAGATTGAAGCAAATCCAATCAAGAAATTCGGCTCTCAAGGACAGCAGAAATCATATTTGATTGCCTTAAAGTTTGCGCAATTCGAATTTTTAAAAAAAGGCAGCGGTCAAAAACCAATTCTTTTATTTGATGACATTTTTGACAAATTGGACGAAGAACGCGTTTCAAAAATCGTGGAAATGGTCAACGAAGATACCTTTGGGCAACTATTTATTAGCGATACCCATTCAACAAGAACCGAAGAAATTGTGAAATCTTCTTATCAGAGTTATAAAATTTTTAACCTTTAAAACCGTAAATTAGCATTTCAAATATTTAAAATTATGAAACTAAGAATCCTATTTATCACAGCAATAAGCATCCTGTTTTTCAGTTGCAACGCACAAAGCAATAGTGACGTAAAGCTAGTGGATGCCAAAGAATTTTCAGCAGAGATTAAATCTGCCAATGCTCCACAGATTCTTGACGTGCGTACGCCACAGGAATTTAACGAGCAACATATCGCAAATGCTACAAATATTGATTGGAATGGCAATTCATTTGAGGAGCAAGCAAAGCAATTGGACAAAGATAAAACCGTCTATGTGTACTGCAAATCTGGCGGCAGAAGTGCAAAAGCGTCTGCAAAACTTGCCGAAATGGGCTTCACAGACATCGTAGAACTTGATGGTGGAATCACAAAATGGAATGACGCAGGAATGGACAAATAGCAATTTTATTGTGTTCCATATTTATTAGAATTAAGATTTTTTTTAAGAAGGCTTTCGCCGAAAGAACCCTGACGAAGTATTGACATTTTCAAGTCTAGAAGTTTTATTCTTCTATCAAATGTAGACCTTTCTAAAAATCCTTTTCCGAAACTATAATTTTATATGATTACAAAAGAAAGTTTAGCTTTTTTAGCAGATCTCAAGGAAAATAATGATCGCGATTGGTTTATCGAAAACAAAAATCGATATGAAATTTACAAGCAAAACTATTATAATTTTGCTCAGAAATTGCTTGACAAGATGATTGTTTTGGATGACAGTTTAAAAAATTTAGAGGTGAAAAATGTCGTTTTCAGAATAAATAGAGACATTCGCTTTTCTAAAAACAAAACCCCATATAAAACTCATTTGGCGATTTGGTTTTCGGCTGGAGCCAAAAAAGACAATCTTGCAGGATATTATTTGCATATTGAAAACGGAAAAAGTTTCGTGGCTGGCGGACTCTATTGGCCGGAAGCCGAAGCGTTATCAAAAATCCGAAAAGAAGTTGCGTTTTTCCAGAATGATTTAGAACAAATTATTGGAGATTCTGCCTTCAAAACCCTTTATAAAGAATTGGAGCGCAACGAAACAAACAGTTTAAAAACCTCTCCAAAAAATTACGACAAGGAGCATCCGGCGATCGAGTTTCTTAGATTAAAATCATTTGTAGCAAGTGCTCCGTTATCTAACAAAGAAATTTTAAAGAACGACTTTGCAGATAAAGTCGCGCAGAAGATGATTGTCCTAAAACCTTTGGTAGATTTCTTAAACCGTGGATTACAATCCTAAATAACACAATTTTCCGAATAAGAATTATTAAACAATATGGAAACTCAGAAAAATTTTTCTCTCAAAAATCACAACACTTTTGGTATCGAAGCTTCGGCTGCAGAATATATTAATATCAGCAGTATTGCACAATTAAAGGAAGTATTGGCATCTAATGTTGGCAGAGAATTATTTATTTTGGGTGGCGGAAGTAATATGTTACTAACCAAAAATATTGACGCACTGGTTTTGCATATTAATTTACGCGGAATCAAAATCATCAACGAGACGGAGAATTGCGCCATCGTACGTGCTCAAAGTGGTGAAAATTGGCATAATTTCGTTGTTTTTACTATTGAAAATGATCTTGGCGGCTTGGAAAATATGTCTTTGATTCCTGGAAATGTGGGCACTACTCCAATTCAAAATATTGGCGCTTACGGCACCGAAATTAAGGACACATTTGTAAGTTGCGAAGCGATGAATATTGCAACTCAAGAAATGAGAACTTTTTATAATGAAGAATGTGAATTTGGTTATAGAGAAAGTATTTTTAAAAATAAAATCAAAGGTCAGTATATAATTACTTCTGTAGATTTTAAACTTAGCAAAGGAAACCATAAGATCAACACTTCTTACGGCGATATCACTGCCGAATTAGCGAAGAACAATATTCAAAATCCAGGGATTTCTGATGTGAGCAAAGCAGTCATTTCTATCCGACAATCCAAACTTCCAGATCCACGAGAGTTAGGTAACAGCGGAAGCTTTTTCAAAAATCCCATAATTTCGAAAGAGAAATTTAAGGAAGTGCAAGCTAAATTTCCCGATATCAGGCACTTCCCTATTTCGGATACCGAAGTAAAAGTTCCTGCAGGTTGGCTTATTGAACAGGCAGGTTTTAAAGGTAAACGCTTTGGCAATGCGGGAATTCACGTTAATCAAGCATTGGTTTTGGTTAATTATGGTGGCGCAACCGGATCTGAAATTTTAGACCTTTCACAAAAAATTCAAAAGGAAATTTTTGATATTTTCGGAATTTGGATTGATGCCGAAGTCAACATTATCTAGAGGAAAATAATCTTAATTTTATTAGTATAAAGCATTGAAAAAATTAGAAATGATTGCCTAAATTTGCAGTCTTTTAAAAGCTAATCGCCTATATGCTACTCATTACTTTTTACGCATTTATATTTATAGTTTTTCTTCAACTCCTTTATTACCTAGTTATTTTCGGAAAGTTCGCTTTCGCTAAAATTACAACTGGTACACCAAAGAGATTGGCTGTTTCTGTGATAGTATGTGCCAAAAATGAAGCTGAAAATGTTTCAAGATTTGTGCCTTTGCTTGCAGCTCAGAATTTTCCTGATTTTGAAATTATCTTAATTGACGACGCTTCAAGCGACAACACCTTGGAACTTTTTGAAGAATTTGAAAAGCAATACAGCAATATCCGCTTAGTAAAAGTCGTGAATAATGAGGCTTTTTGGGCTAATAAAAAGTTTGCATTGACCTTAGGAATTAAAGCAGCTAAGAATGAATATCTCCTGTTTACTGACGCAGATTGCAGACCATCTTCTGAAAATTGGATAAGTGAAATGAGTTCGCACTTCACTCTTAAGAAAACTATTGTTTTAGGCTACGGTGCTTACGAGAAAATTGCCGGCTCTTTTATTAATAAAATTATCCGTTTTGAGACCATGCTGACTGCCGTTCAGTATTTTTCTTGGGCAAAAGCGGGAAAACCATATATGGGCGTTGGAAGAAATTTAGCTTATAAACGCGAAGAATTTTTCAAAACTAATGGATTTATAGATCACATGAAGATTCGATCTGGCGATGATGATTTATTTATCAATCAAGCCGCTACTAGTCACAATACTACAATTTCATTTGATTCGACAGGATTTACATATTCTGAACCAAATACGACTTACAAAGATTGGTTTAATCAAAAAAGGAGACACGTTTCAACAGCTGCGCACTATAAAGCATTTGATAAGTTTCAGTTGAGCGTTTTCTACATTTCTCAAATTATGTTTTTCCTCTTAGCAATATTATTACTAGCTTTTTTATACGAATGGATTATCGTTTTGAGTTTAATAGGTTTTAGATATCTTTTCACCTGGCTTGTGCTAGGATTTTCGAGCGGAAAATTAAAAGAAAAAGATGTGATGTATTGGTTTCCAGTTATCGAAATTGTGGTTATATTTACTCAGATGAATGTATTTCTTACCAATATTTTCTCAAAGCCAGTACATTGGAAATAGCAAAATTTATAGAGCGGGCACAAGCAGGCGATCAAGTTGCCTTAACCTACCTATTAGATTTTTATTGGAATGAAGTGTATGGTTTTATGCTTGTTCGCACCGAAAATGAAGCGGATACTGACGACATTACCATTGAAACATTTGCGAAAGCTTTCGAAAAAATTAAAACCTACAATCCCGAATTTCAATTCAATACTTGGCTGATTGCTATTGCAAAAAATGTTCATATTGATATGATTCGCAAGCGCAAGTCATCTCCATTTGTAACAATCGATGATTTTGACAATAGTGAATTTCTCAATCTTCCAGATACTTCACTTAGCGCCGAAGACGAATTAATTCAAGAGCAAAACTTGGCTCGACTACTAAAATATATTAAGGAATTAAAACCACATTATCAAGAGGTTATTCAGTTGCGGTATTTTCAGGAAATGTCTTATCAGGAAATCGCGGATAAATTGGAACAACCGTTAAGCAATGTCAAAATTAGAATTTTGAGAGCTAAGAATTTATTGGCGGAGATTATTCGCGGAAGGAAGTAAAACTGGATTAACTTTTACTTTGCATAATCACTTGCATTCTGACTTTCATCTTTAGGTAACTGTGCATTATCTAGCAATTTATTTGCCAAATTCAACTTTTTTTAAAATAGAATCCAACCCTTAAAATCTACTGATTTGGGGTCAATTTTTGCTTTTAACATTTTTATTTGGCTAAATCTACATCTGTGTTCAACTTGACATTATATAAAATTCAAATCTTTTACAGATAGTAAAACTTTGAGTTTTATTATGTGATTTGCTTCGCCTGTTCGCTTTGCTCGAGTCTCCTTCGTCGAAATGACAATTTTATGGAGTTTGGCTAATTGTAAAGTCCATATTATATTTTGCAATTTAACGAAAATTCATGTAACCTATTCGTCTAATGCCTGCAAAAAATACTATAACTATGGTCTTCAACACTATTATAATATTATTTCGATTTTACATTCCATATCCCCGATAGCGCGCATTTACTTCGTCAGTTCGGCAAAGCCTCGGGTGCAATCCGTGCCCGTAAACTGCTAAAGAATTCATTATTTAAAGATAATCTAGCTCAAGCTAGAAAACTGTTCAAAGCTCACATTTTAATAGATTTTTACAACAAAGCTTCAAATCATACTACTTGGTTTGTTTAGAAAAATAATTAGTATCAAATGCGAAATCCCCTAGCCCCGATTAGAGCGGCATCCTCTTTATGGTTGCGCGAAGCAGCAACTATGAAGAGATACAGCGGAAAGCGGGATAAAGCTCCAAAAAAAAATCATGAAAATGAAACGAATTTTCTAAAGGCTAAAAAAGTCTGAAAAAAGGTTGAATTCCAATTTAATCAAAATGCAAGTCGTACCTTTGCAAAGCATTATAAAATAGTACAAATGGAGACAGTTTTAGACAATACGTTACCGATTGGCAAACCAAAATGGCTTAAAGTAAAGCTTCCAATAGGCAAGAAATACACCGAACTTCGTGGGCTTGTAGACAAATATGAGTTGAATACGATTTGTACTTCGGGCAGTTGTCCGAATATGGGCGAATGCTGGGGCGAAGGAACGGCAACATTTATGATTTTAGGTAATGTGTGCACCCGTTCATGTGGGTTTTGTGGTGTAAAAACTGGACGTCCTGAAACCGTAGATTGGGGTGAGCCAGAAAAAGTAGCCCGCTCGATAAAAATTATGAATATTAAGCACGCTGTTGTTACTAGTGTTGACCGCGACGACTTGAAAGATATGGGTTCTATTATTTGGTTTGAAACCGTGCAAGCGATAAGAAGAATGAATCCGAAGACAACTTTGGAGACACTAATTCCTGATTTTCAAGGAATAGAGCGCCACTTAGATAGGATTGTTGAAGCAAATCCCGAGGTGGTTTCTCACAATATGGAAACGGTAAGAAGACTTACACGTGAAGTGCGAATTCAAGCAAAATACGACCGAAGTCTTGCAGTTTTAAAGTACTTAAAAGAGCAAGGAATCAATAGAACAAAGTCGGGAATTATGCTAGGCCTTGGTGAACTTGAAGAGGAAGTAATTGAAACTTTGCACGATTTAAGAGCTGCAAACGTGGATGTTGTAACTATTGGTCAATACCTTCAGCCGAGCAAAAAGCACCTACCTGTAAAAGAATTCATCACACCCGAGCAGTTTGCTAAATATGAAAAAATTGGACTCGATTTAGGCTTTAGACACGTAGAAAGTGGTCCACTTGTGCGCTCATCTTACAAAGCACAAAAACATATTTTATAAATTTATTTATAGCTTTTAATGTCAAAAATTAAAGTTGCAATTAATGGTTTTGGCCGTATTGGTCGAAATTTATTTAGATTATTACTTGATCATCCTCACATTGATGTAGTCGCGATAAACGATATTTCGGACAATCATACGATGTCTCATTTATTGAAGTACGACAGTATTCACGGAGTATTAAAGCGAAACGTTTCTTTTGATCAAGAAGCAATTTTGGTTGATGAAAAAAATTTCTTATTTTTTCATGAGAGGGATGCCATTAATTTACCTTGGGGAAGTTTAGATATTGACGTTGTAATTGAATCTACGGGGAAGTATAAAACTTTGGAAGATATTTCTAAACATTTACATGCAGGAGCAAAAAAAGTTATTCTTTCTGCTCCTGCAGAAGTTGATAGCATTAAAACTATCGTACTTGGAGTAAATGAGCATATCTTGGACGGTACCGAAACGATCGTTTCCAATGCTAGCTGCACGACCAATAATGCGGCGCCAATGCTGAAAATTTTGGATGAACTTTGCCAAATTGAAAATGCCTATATTACAACTGTGCATTCTTATACTACTGATCAAAGTTTGCACGATCAGCCTCATAAAGATTTGCGCCGCGCGCGAGCTGCTAGCCAATCTATAGTTCCAACAACGACTGGAGCGGCAAAGGCCTTGACAAAAATCTTTCCTTCCATGGAAGGAAAAATTGGAGGTAGCGGAATACGAGTTCCCGTACCTGATGGCTCGCTCACAGATCTAACTGCCTATGTAAAACGGGAAGTTACAATCGAAGAAATAAATGCAGCGTTCTTGAAGGCTTCGCAAAATGGACTGAATGGAATTCTCGATTATACCGAAGATCCTATAGTGTCTGTCGATATTTTGGGCAATCCAACTTCTTGCCTTTTTGATGCACAATTAACATCGGTAATTGGCAAAATGGTAAAAGTAGTAGGTTGGTATGATAACGAGATTGGATATAGTTCTAGATTAATAGATTTAATTATGCTACTAAATAAAAAATAAAGTAGTAAATTTATTCAAACTATAGCGTGAATTATGAGATTTTGGCAATACAGTCTATTACTGTTCAGTATCCTAACTTTTTCTCAGCCAAAAGCTGAAAAATTAGACAGCGTTGCGACATATCTTCAAATTGCAGCTTTTGACATCAAAACCAATAATTACATTGCTGCTCTTGATCACACTCAGAAAGCGATAAATTATGCAGAGGCAAAAAATGATATTGATAATCAAGCAAAATCGTATACGCTTCTAGGAGATCTTTATTTCCAAATTAAGAAATATGAAGATGCTTTTGATGGTTATGCCCACGCCTCCAAATTGTACGCCATACTTCCAGCGTCTTCTAACCAAGCTCTTGTATATTATAAAATAGGCCTTTGCTATATGCAAAAGAAGCAATATTCAATGGCTGAAAAATCATTTAATACTGCCAAGGAGATTTATCAATCTATTTCCTATCTCGATGCAATTGAACTTTTAGAATTGCAGAAAGGAATTTTATACAGAACGAACGGCAAAGTAGAAGAAGCTGCACAAATTTTTACTTCCCTCCTAGCTAAAACTGAAAAAGAAGATGTGTATAATATTCGGGCTGAAGCGCTTTATGAATTAGGCACTATTGAATTGGATAAAAAGCGTTCTAATCTTGCAATTAATTACCTAGATCGAGCTGCTATTTTCAATAAAAAAAATTTTAACCAAGATCTACAATCTAATATTTTCCTTGCTCTTAGTACTGCGCATGAAAATATTGGACAAAATACCAAAGCATTCGCTTACTTGAAAGAGCATTTGGAACTTCGAAATAATATATCACTTATAAATAATAAGCGACTTGGTCAGGCGGAATATAACAAGTTTAAAGAAAGTGAAAAACTCAAGACTATTGAGCAAATGCATTTGGAAAATGAGCAGCAAAAGAAATCAAATCGATTCTCGAAGGTAATTAGTATTTTAGCAATAGCACTTATATCAATTTTGTCACTCCTTAGTTTGTCTTTGTATAAGAATAATATTATTCGAAATCATTCCAATCAACTTCTCAAAGACAAAAACAATGAGCTTCAAGCTGCAAAAGATAAGGCAGAAAAAGCTTCAAAAGCGCGGACAGAATTTCTTTCCACTGTAAGTCATGAATTGCGTACTCCTTTAAATGCAATTAACGGAATAACGCATTTATTGATAACCGAAGAGCCAAAAAAAGATCAGTTAAAATACCTTAATGCCCTTAAATTTTCTGGCAATTATCTGTTGACATTTATTAATGAAATACTTGAAATAAATCGGATTGATTCTGGAACAGTGATTCCAGAAAAGATAGCTTTCAACTTACGACAACTTCTAGAAAACATCCATAGCTCAATGAGTGAATTGGCAATTGACAACAACAATTTATTTGTCCTAGAAATAGACTCCGAAGTGCCCGATAATTTACTAGGAGACCCAACTAAACTTTCTCAAATCTTTATCAATCTTATCAATAATGCACTCAAATTTACTTCTGATGGTAGTGTAAAAGTTATCGCAAAACGAGAAATGGCTGATGAAGGTACAGTTCTTATTAACTTTAAAGTTATAGATACGGGAATAGGTATTGCAAAAGAAAAGCAATCTGCCATATTTGACAGTTTTGCGCAAGGCTCAATTGAAATTAATCGAAAATATGGCGGTACAGGATTAGGCTTAAATATCGTAAAGAAACTTATCAAGATGATGGGAGGTAAAATTTCTCTTGAAAGTGAAATTGGACAAGGCTCCACCTTTTCATTTACTATAAATTTTGATCAAGGATCAGAGGTTTCTCGTCAATCAGAATATAGTTATAATGACGATGTATTTGTTAACAAAAAAATTCTGCTGGTAGAAGACAATAAAATTAATCAGATGATCACTGAAAAATTGCTTCAGAATAAGCAAATTATTTGTGATACAATTGATAATGGAGAAGAAGCAATTGAAATTATACGAGACAAGACATACGATTTAGTTCTGATGGATATTCATTTGCCGGGAATTAACGGAACGATTGCCACTCAGATGATTCGAGAATTTGATTCCCATACACCAATTATTGCATTAACTGCAATTTCGCTGAATGAAAACAGGGATATGTTGCTATCCTACGGGATGACCGATGTGATAACTAAACCATTTGATCCCGAAAATTTCTATAAAATATTATCTCAGAATCTTTAATAGTTTTGAATAAGGGTTGAGATTAAATACCGCACTTCAGGCTCCGCTTTTTTCGCTGCTTGCAAAACTTCGGCGTGAGAGATATTCTCCATCTGCCCTTCGACACCCATATCGGTAATTACCGAAATACCAAAAGTCTCAATATCCATATGTCTGGCTACAATTACTTCGGGAACGGTAGACATTCCCACGCAGTCGGCGCCTAGAGTTTTTACCATTCGATACTCAGCTGGTGTTTCAAACGTTGGTCCCTGTAATCCAAGATAAACTCCTGTATGAACTGTGATATTTGCTGCTACAGCTATTTCTTGAACCTTTGCAATCATTTTTTGACTATAAGGTTCACTCATATTTACAAATCGTGGTCCAAATCTTTGATCATTCGCACCTCGAAGCGGATGTTCGGGCTGCATATTTATATGGTCATTAATCAGAACAATTGATCCCACATTGAATTTAGAATTTACACCACCAGAAGCATTGGAGACAATTAGTTTTGTTATTCCTAACATTTTAAAAACTCTGATGGGAAAAGTGACTTCCTGCATTGAATAACCTTCATAATAATGAAAACGCCCTTGCATTGCAACTACTTTTTTGTCGCCTACTGTTCCAAATACTAAAGCTCCACTGTGACCTTCGACAGTTGAAACTGGAAAATTGGGAATTTCGCCGTAGGGCAATGTGAACTCGACCGAAATATCCTCGACAAAGCTGCCAAGCCCTGATCCTAAAATCACTGCGTATTCTGGTGAGAAATTTGTTTTAGATTTAATAAAATCAGCTGTAGTTTGGACGGTTTCCCACATAGGTTAGATTTAAAGATTGAAAAATTAAAAGATTGGAGATTGAAAGATTAGAAAAATCTAAGTAATCGAAAAAATCTAAATTAATTATTTGCGAAAGTATTTAACAATCACAAAATATGCTTTACGCTTTCTTGTAAATATAGCCAATAAAACCCAACATCTAATACCAAACATTATCTAAGAAAGTTTAGAAAATACCGAAGTATAGAGGAAGAAAAATAACCTAAAAGAGAAAAATTAAGCTTATTTTTTTTTAGAAAATATGGATTAACCTATTTGTTCGTAGACTTTTTTAAGAAATCCAAAATGCTTTTATCAAACAATTCCTTGTCTTTAAGAAATGCACTTTTAATTGGCAAATAATAGATATTATCTGAAACTACAGAATCATATAATCGAACGTAATCCTTTTCAGTGGTGATTACGAGATTTTCTTTTGCTTTCGCTTTTATCGACTCTATTTCCGTTGGACTAAAATTGTGATGGTCTGGAAATTCTAATAAAGTATCGGATGGCTTTTTTAGATAGTCGAAAAAGTATTTGGGTTTCGCGATTCCGGCGAGTAAGGTTTTATTTTTTAATTTTACTTCTTGGACATAAATAGAGTTGTTTTCAGAAAAGACAAATTCATCGTATTCAATTGTGCTAAAAAACAACTGTTGATTTTCAGTTAAAGCTAATTTCGACTTGACCTTTTGTTGTTGCTCTTGGCTCAGAGATGAAGGACATTTGGTTATGATTACAATCGCAGCTCGATCAGCACCTGATTTAGATTCACGCAAGTTTCCCGCAGGAAGTAGTAAATCATCAGAAAACAAATCAGAATAGGAAGTGAGCAAGATATATAATCCCGCTTTTACTTTGCGATGTTGATAAGCATCATCGAGAAGGACGACCTGAGTTTCTGGACGTAGTTTCAAAATATTCTGAATTCCTTGTGTGCGATTTGCATCAACTGCGACAGAAACTTTTGGGAATTTCCTATGATATTGAAACGGTTCATCTCCCAACATTACAGCCGTAGAATTTTCATCAGCAAGAAAAAATCCTTTACTACCTCTTTTATAACCACGACTTAAAATCGCAACCTTATAATAAGGAGTAAGTAATCTTGTGAGATATTCTACTTGTGGCGTCTTGCCGGTACCTCCAACATTGAGATTTCCAATGGCTATTATAGGAATATCAAACTCGGTCGATTTTAAAATTTCCTTATCAAAAAGAAAATTTCGAATACTAGTAATTCCGCCATACAGCAGTCCAAAAGGATATAGAAGTTTTCTGAGAATTTTCATTTTACGAAAGTATCAATTTTATTAATAGGAGAGCGAAAATTTCAAAATCTGATTCGGATATAATTTCAGTCAACGGCAAAATCAACTTACTCAGCTTCCTACTTTCCGGAAACCATCAGAAAAGAAAGCATTATATTTACATTCTTCTTTCGGCGAAAGCCAAAAGATTTTTAAACTTAATAATTAAGCTTTTTAAATAATTATAGAAATATGAAACTATCAGAAATTGCTGGGATTTTGGAAGAAATGTCTCCTCTAGCCCACGCCGAAGATTATGATAATGTTGGACTTCTCGTTGGAAATCCTCAAGCAGATATTCACGGAATTCTGGTTTGCCACGATGCTTTAGAATCTGTAATCGATGAAGCAATTACTAAAAATTGCAATATGATTGTTTGCTTTCATCCGATTCTGTTTTCGGGCCTTAAAAAGATTACCGGCAAAAATTACGTAGAGCGTTCGGTTATTATAGCCATCAAAAACGACATTGCTATTTATGCTATCCACACCGCTTTGGACAATGACAAAAACGGGGTTAATAAAATAATGTGCGATGCTTTGGGACTTACTGATACCAAAATTCTTATTCCAAAGAAAAACACAGTTGGAAAGTTGGTAACATTCACTGTTCATGAAAATGCAAATGCAGTGCGCAAAGCTCTATTTGCTGCGGGTGCCGGATCTATAGGAAATTATGATCAGTGCAGTTTTGTGACGGAAGGAGTAGGTAGTTATCGTCCTGGCGCAGGAGCTGCTCCAGTAATTGGAAAACTAAATGAACGTACCGAAGCTGCTGAGCAAAAAATAGAAGTTACCTATAATAAGCACGAAGAAAGCAAGATCTTAAAAGCGCTTTTTGACGCTCATATATACGAAGAAGTTGCCTATGAAACTTATACCCTAAATAATACCAATCAAAACGTAGGGTTAGGAATGACTGGAATCCTCAAAAATCCGGTCTCGGAACTAGAATTTCTCGAGCTAGTTAAGGACAAAATGCAGTGTGGGGGAATTCGACATTCGGCTTTTTTAGATAAAAAAGTTAGCAAAGTTGCAGTGCTTGGAGGTTCGGGCGCAAGTGCAATTTCTAATGCTATTGCGGCCCAAGCTGATATTTTTATCACTGCCGATCTAAAGTATCATAATTTTTATGAAGCTGAAAATAAAATAGTTCTAGCAGATATCGGACACTTTGAAAGTGAACGTTACACAAAAAATTATATTGTTGATTTTCTTCGGAAAAAAATCCTTAATTTTGCAATCATTTTATCAGAAGAAAATACAAATCCGGTTAAGTACTTATAATTATGGCGAATATCAAAGAATTAAGTGTAGAGGAAAAATTAAGAGCATTATATGATTTGCAGTTAATTGATACACGTATTGACGAAATTAGAAATGTTCGTGGCGAATTGCCTCTAGAAGTTGAAGATCTAGAAGACGAAGTTGCCGGTCTTACCACTCGTTTGGACAAATTAAAAGCAGATCTTGAAGGAATCGAAGACAACATCAAAGGAAAGAAAGTTGCGATTGATAACCATAAAGAAT
Organism: Flavobacterium ardleyense; assembly: GCF_033547075.1. NCBI lineage: Bacteria > Pseudomonadati > Bacteroidota > Flavobacteriia > Flavobacteriales > Flavobacteriaceae > Flavobacterium > Flavobacterium ardleyense. Next base: position 3,141,313 of record NZ_CP137891.1, read on the forward strand.
CTATCAAAAAATACACTAAGCAGCAAGAATCTGTACGCAACAACCGCGAATTTAACTCTCTTACAAAAGAAGTTGAATTTCAAGAGTTGGAAGTACAACTTTCTGAAAAACAAATAAAAGAGCTTAAAGTAACTATTGAGCACAAAAAAGATGTGATTTCTAAATCCAAAGAACAGTTGGAAATTAAGACAACACATTTGAAACATAAAAAGTTAGAGTTAGAATCAATTATGTCTGAGACTGCAAAAGAAGAAGAATTTCTTATTGCAAAATCAAATGACTATGAAGCACTTATCGAAGAGCGTTTGCTTAAAGCATACAAAAGAATTCGTTCAAGTGTAAGAAATGGACTAGCGGTAGTTTCTATAGAAAGAGGTGCATCTGCAGGATCTTTCTTTACAATTCCGCCTCAAACACAAGTTGAGATTGCTTCTCGCAAAAAAATCATCACTGACGAGCATTCTGGTCGTATCCTTGTAGATCACGCCCTTGCAGAAGAAGAGAGAGAGAAAATGGAGCAGTTGTTTTCAACTATCTAAAACATCTAGAAAAACCTTCGCATTGCGGAGGTTTTTTTTTATTATGAAGTCACTATTATATTTTATACTTACAAAGTCGATTGGACTTTATATCAATATTTTGCAATGGTTTGCAAAAAAAATCGCTGCAAAAACTGCCTATAATTTCTTTAGCCATCCAAGGGTAAAAAGACTTTCTCAAACTGACCTTCCTCCTATTTTGCAATCGGCAGAGAAACAGATTTTTGATTTCGAAAATCACAAAATTCAAACCTATATTTGGGTTGGAACTCAGGAAAATGTTTTGCTTATTCACGGTTGGGAAAGCAATGCTGCCCGATGGGAAAATATGGTTCAACTACTTCAGAAATATCAGAAAACCATTATTGCAATAGACGCTCCCGCTCACGGCTTGAGTAGTGGAAAGTCCTTTGATATTCCTACTTACGGAAAGTTTATCAAGTTTATTTCGGAGAAATTTCATCCACAATTTATCATCGCACATTCGTTAGGTGGCGCTTCTGCGGTGTATTCTCAAGCGATTTTTTCCTCTGCTAGTCTTCAAAAAATGGTTTTGATTGCCGCACCTTCAGATCAGAAAGTGCTTTTTGAAAATTATGTAGAACTTCTTAGCCTCAATAATTCTGTATTGGTTGGAATCGACAAACATTTTAAGAAGCGTTTTGGTTATAGTTTGGATGAATTTTCGGGTCAGAATTTCGCAAAGCTTATCACTATTCCAACGTTGATCATCCACGATCACACAGATGCAAGCGTTTTATACGAAGAGTCTCAAAAGATTTTTAGCAATCTTCCGAATGCCATTATGCATAGCACTAATGGCTTAGATCACAGTATGCAGGACGAAGATCTTAATCAGTTGATTTACAATTTTCTCTTCAAGTAACACTTTTCAATCATTTAGATTTTTTAGATATTTTCAATTTTTTAGATTTTTTTTCTTGGAGCTCTTTGCTTCGCCAGTTCGCTCTGATCGGGTCCCGCTTTCCCCTCTCAATCTTTTTGGGCAAAAAAAAGCCAAAAGGATTTGCTTCATCAGTTCGCTTTGCTCGGGTTCGGTACAATCCAGGCTAGGGCTTTTGTGATAATTTGAAAATCTGCTTTCAAACCACACAAATTTTGTATTTTTGCACAATGGAAGATAATTTAAAACGGCTTAATAAATTTATTGGTGAGACAGGTTTTTGCTCACGAAGAGAAGCCGACAAGCTAATAGAAGAAGGGCGAGTTACTCTCAACGGCGAAATTCCGCTGATGGGAACAAAAGTAACTCCCGATGACGAAGTGCGTATTGACGGTAAACTCATACGTGAGAAAAACGAAAAACCCGTTTATCTCGCCTTTAATAAACCGCCAGGTATCGAATGTACTACCAATCTAGAAGTGGATGGTAATATTGTAGATTACATCAATTATCCAAAACGTATATTTCCAATCGGACGTCTAGACAAAGCCAGTGAAGGTTTGATTTTTATGACCAACGATGGCGATATCGTAAACAAAATTCTTCGTGCGCGTAACAACCACGAAAAAGAATATGTGGTGACTGTAAAGCAACCAATATCTGATAGGTTTATCTTCAGAATGGGAAATGGAATTCCGATTCTCGATACGGTAACCAATAAATGTAAGGTAGAGCAAATTAGTAAATTTGTTTTCAAAATTGTTTTAACTCAAGGTTTAAATCGACAGATTCGTCGTATGACAGAGTATCTTGGATATGATGTAACAGCATTAAAACGTATTCGAATTATCAACATCTCTCTTGACGTGCCTCTTGGCAGATATAGAGATTTGACCGAAGCCGAGATTACCGAACTCAATCAACTAATTGAACCTTCGACTAAAACCGAAGAAGGAAGTTATGTAAAACCTGTTTCGCCACGCCCTCCAATGCGTCAAAGACCAGATCGGAATTCGCAGTCAGCAGACAGACCTTTTGAATCGCGTCAACCGTCATTTTTGAGACGATCAGAAAGTACAGACAGCGGAGATTCTAGAGATCATCGAAATTCTAGAGACGATAGAGGCTCGAGAGATCGAAGAGAATCTAGAGATGGCGGCAGTAGAGAATCTGACCGAGGAAATTTTACTCCAAGAGATAATAAGGATTCAAGAGATAGAGAAGATTCGAGATATAATGAGCGTGGTAATTTCCAGCCGAGAGACAATCGTGATTCTGGAGATTCTAGAGAAAGTGGAGATTCTAGAGATTCTAATCGAGGTATTTTCCAGCCGAGAGATAATCGCGAGCCAAAAGATAGCGACCGTAGGGATTTTCAACCAAGAAATAATCAAGATTCGAGAAATAGCCGAGATTCAAGAGATTCTCGAAATGACAATCGTGAAAATTCTGCTTCAAGAGAAGCAAAAGGCCCTTCGAGTGATCAGCCGAGAAAGGCAGAATATATCAAAAAGGATGATCCAAGATATAAGAATAAAGGCGAATATTAAAAAATATTCTACATGTTACTATTAAGCCAGAAAAAACTATTTTTCTGGCTTTTTTAATTTAATGACCATACTATGTGATTATAATTGCTTGCTTATATCTGTGTAATTCATCTTTTATTATTTCAAGCAGGCCCATTTCCCTTACTAAAATTTAACTACTAAACTTTTGCAAAATTAAATTGCACACAATTCTTTGGATTGTACCTTTGTCCACTCTTTAATTATAAAAGTTTAAAATTTACAAAATACATATACGATGGCATTACTAGAAAATTTAAAATGGAGACATGCGGTAAAAGGATATGATGCAACACAAAAAGTATCAACCGAAGACTTGAATAAAATATTGGAGGCAGCGCGTCTTGCTCCTACATCTTCGGGATTGCAGCCTTTTCGCGTGATCGTAGTTGAAAATCAGGACTTAAAAAATAGGATGGTTGAAGGCGCACTTAATCCGGAGGTTATGAGAGATTGCTCGCACGTTTTGGTTTTTGCGGCTTGGGATCAATATTCAGATGCAAAAATTGACAAGGTTTACGATCATCATACAGATGTGAGAGATTTACCACAGGGTCGTTTTAGTAGTTATACTGACAAAATTAAAGCAATATACAGTGCACAGACTCCCGAGCAACATTTTGCACACACTGCACGTCAGACCTATATTGCTTTGGGTCTTGCAATGGCACAAGCTGCAGAATTGAAAGTAGATTCTACGCCAGCCGAAGGATTTAGCAATGAGAAAGTAGACGAGATTTTAGAGTTAGCAGAGCGAGGTCTCAAAAGTGTTTCACTCCTATATCTTGGTTACCGTAATCCCCAAACTGATTATTTGGCAACTATGAAAAAAGTTCGAATTCCGATGGAAGAATTTGTAATTCGAAAGTAAAATTCTTTTAAAACATTTAAAATTCCTCAATTATGGAAAAGATCGATTCATTACGACTTGATAATCAAGTATGTTTTCCGTTATATGCACTGTCCAAAGAGATTACAAAACTTTACAGGCCTTTATTGGAAGAACTCGACATGACCTATCCACAATATCTCGTAATGATGGTTTTATGGGAGAATGAAGGACTTACAGTAAGTGAACTCGGCGAGAAATTGCTTCTGGATAGTGGCACGTTGACACCCTTACTAAAGCGATTGGAAAACAAATTTTACATCAATAGGAAACGAAAGAAAGAAGATGAAAGAGTTGTTGAGCTTTTCTTAACCGATCAAGGACTCAATTTGCAGCAGAAAGCGTGTACAATTCCTGCGGAAATGCTTCATAAAATTGACGTGAAAGCTGAAGATATTCAGAAGTTAAAAACGCTGCTTGATGATATGCTGGCAAAAATCCAGCAATAGAAAAATTTTCTAGAAAAACAGAAAAAGTCCGACACTTTAAAAGTTTGTCGGACTTTTTTTTAAAAACTGTTCTCCTAGCTATCTTCTTTTCTTCTTATCTTCCTTTCTTCCTATCTTCCTTTCTTCCTATCTTCTTATCTTCCTATCTTCCTATCTTCCTATCTTCCTTCCCGTCTTCCTACCTTCCTACCTTCCTGTTTTTCTATCATTCCTATCTTCGTATCTTCCTTCTTCCTATCTTATATCCTCCTTATTCTGCGCAAGGGATGGCAGTGGCATCCTTTGCTGCCAAGAAAATATGGTATTTAACGCTCAAGTTCTGGCAGCAAAGATATAACGGACAGCCCGACACGAGCCAACTGATTGCTAGTTTCGTTTACCTCAACATTGTGGCTCGGGTTGCGCCCAAAAAATGGAAAAGATATTCTAAATACGAACCGGTCGAAGGATAAGATTAGAGCAAAAAAAAACCTGCTCAACTTAATGAACAGGTTTTTAATTATTGTATTTTAAACTTGAATTAGAATTTGTACATCAAACCAATTGTTGGAGTAGCAAAAATATTATTCAAAACGTTTAAGTTACCATTGAATTCTGTCTGTGCTTTTGCATTATCAGAATCAACTTTTGAAGTTCCGTAAGACAATACATCAGCTAGTGTAAAAGAAACAGCCATGTTTTGTGTCAAGAAATAATTCATACCTACTGAAAGACCAACACCGATAGTGTTTACATCATCATTTTTTGTAGTTCCTAGTGGCGTTGTAAGTTCACCTTTGGCAGTTTGGTATCCTAAACCAAGTTCACCATAAGTTTTGAAACGCTCACCTAATTCAAGGAAATAATATCTACCAAATACACCGATTGACACATTATTTGCCTTTACTTCTGTATTAAGAAGATCGTCAGTAGTTTTTGCTGAACCAATTCCTAGTTCAATTCCTACCATAGTTTTGTCTGTTACGAACAAACCTGCTTTTGGAGTAAATCCTAAATTAGAAGTTTTTACTTCTGTATTTTTGTTGTTAGTTGTTCCAAATTGAAGCGCACCTTCTACGATGATGTCACCTTTTGCGAAACCAAAATTTTGTGCATTTTCCACTTCTTGTGCATTTGCAAATCCGAAAGCGAATACTGCTGCAACTGATAAAACAATCTTTTTCATAATGTGTTAGTTTGTATATTACGGCACAAAAGTAAACAAGATTACTAGTTTGATATGTGAAAAAATTGTCAAAATTGCTTTTTCATAGATTAATAATTTACAAAACACTCATAACTAAATCAATAGAAATTCCATTATTGCGATTATGTAGATAGAAAATTATATCTTTCTTAACAATTCAAGTCATTTCTAGACAAAATTCTGATCATAAAATCACTTTTTGGAAACTTAAAACACACTAAAAGTTCCCATTATTATGTGCATATAGTGTTTTGGGATTTTAATACTTGATTGAACTAAAAAACCTCTCGGAAAAGAGGTTGAAATTACATTAAAAGCAAAGTGACCTTTAGAAAGTATAACCAATCGAAACTTGGACAACCGCATTTTTGACTGCTTCTGTACTAGCACTCTCCTTGTTGAGATCTTGTAGACTGTGATTGTACCTTACAGTAGCAGAAAAATTTTTGACGAATTTATATCCTAAACCGAAATTCAATCCAAAATCCACAGTATTAAATTTTTCTTTTAGATCGCGACTTTGCTTTATTGCTGGACCACCGCCAACTGCGGAAATTTCTGCATCTGCTTTTGCGCTGGTTAAGAAACCAATCTGAGGACCTGCTTCCAAGCTAAAATCTTTTACAACATAATATTTTACTAATACTGGTACATATATATAAGAAAGTTTAAATCCACTTTGCCACTGTAAAGTACGCCGCTAATAGTAGCAGTTTCTTCTGCAGTAGCTCCCTGCCTACTATATAATATTTCTGGTTGGATTGAGAATCTTTCAGAAACTCTAACTTCAGAAAAACTCCCAATGTGATATCCCACTTTGCTATCTGCACGATCACTGGCACTAATAATATTTCCAACATTCACGCCTCCCTTAACTCCAAATCTAACTGACTGCGCGCTTGAGAAATAAAATGTAAATACTGCAAACGTTGATAATATAACTTTTTTCATACAATTTACTTTTGTTAACATGAAACACCTAATTAACCGATGTCTAAACTAGCTTAGGTGTGGTTGATAGAAAAATAATCTGAATCTCCTAAAGTAATAAAAGAACGTATTACTTAGATTTGTTATCGATCAATTTTTTAAAATTGTAGATTACTACAGAACGATCCCTTTATTAAAAAATTCTCTTAGACGAAGCTGATATAAATTTATAAAAAAAACCGCCTCGAAAGGCGGTTTCATTTAATATATCATATCAAATTACTAGAAAGAGTAACCAATAGAAACTTGAATTACTGAGTTTTTCACAGATAAAGCTTCACCATCAACCTCTTTATTGATGTCAGATAAACCTAAGTTGTATCTAGCTCCAGCAGAAAGATTTTCTGTAAATTTGTATCCAAGACCAAAGTTTAATCCGAAGTCAACAGTGTTTGTAAATTCTTTTGAATCTACCTCTACAGATTCGTTGATGTCCATTCCACCACCTGTAATTGTATAATCAGATTTAGTTTTAGAACTCATCAAGAACCCAATTTGTGGTCCTGCTTCAAGGCTAAATCCTTCAGCTACATACAATTTCGCCATAACTGGAATATTGATGTAATTAAGGTTTAATTTGTCAGTAGATTTTTCAGTAAAACCACCTTCGTTATAAGTGTACTCAGATTTTGCTCCTTGTGTAGAGAATAAAAGTTCTGGTTGAACAGAAAATTTCTCAGAAATTTTAATTTCTGCAAATCCACCAATGTGAAATCCAATTTTTGCACTTACATCTTCAACATCACCTGTGATAGACGCGATATTTACACCCGCTTTAACTCCAAATTCAACTTCTTGAGCGTTAACAAAACCAAAAGTAAGCATTGCTGCTACTGATAAAATAATTTTTTTCATGTTTAAGTAATTTTATAAATTATGAGACAAAAATAACAATATTTCAATTACAATTGTGAATTAAGTGTTAATTTTATTAAAAGAGCGTTAAATTAAACATACTTAACTCATAACCAATAACTTAATCATAAAATTTACCAACATTTGAGTATAAATTGTCATTAAATATTCCAAATACCGTCAATTACAGATAATGTATTGCTCCATATCTTAATTAAAAATGCAGTTAATAAATAAACACGATTCAAGATTTTAAGCTTGTTCTCGATTTAAATATTAACTGCAAATAATAGTAAAAACTTAGAATTTATATGCAGCTCCTAAATTTACAGAACTGAATGTTCCTCCGTCCAAGGAAATTCCCTTGTATGCAAGAAATACTTCAAAAGGCATGAAGTCATATCCAACTTTTGGTTGATAATAAAAACCTCCATTAGCATCTCCATCTCCTGTGTAAAATGCGTATCCAAGATCTGCAGCGATAAAGAAGTTTTCTGTAAGACCTAATCTAGCAGCGGCAGCTAGAGGAATAAATCCTGCATCATCTCTTTTGAACTTTGAGGTTACAAATCCTAATTCTGGACTATAAGTAACGATGTCATATTCTTTTGCAGAATAGTTAGTATATCCTGAAGCGATACCAAGATTGAATCCTTCACCCATAGGCCACATATAAGCTACATCAACGCCAAAGTTTGCACTAGAAGTGTCTTTAATATCACCCATTGGAATACCGGCGTGAAGTCCTAAACTGAACCCACCATCTTGCGCACTCATCGTACTAATTGCGAAAAGTGCTGCTACTGAAAATAAAATTTTTCTCATAATATCAAAATTTAAGATTATTTCCAAATATATCGCAATTAATCAGGAATTTTTCTTGCTATGTTTTAAATTATAAACATAGTTGTTAACCAGATGTAAATTGAGCAATCAGAAATGGGAATTATATAAGCTATTGACACTAGTGTCTACTATCTTTACATAAATAAAATCTTACATTATGAAAAAGGTAATTTTAGCATTTATTGCAGTCGTTGGTTTTAGCACGGCCTCTCAAGCTCAATTATTAAAAATCGGAATTAAAGCGGGTCCAAATTTTTCCAATTTTAGCGGAGGAATTAGTGATATTAATTACAAGTCAAGAACTAGTCTTCATGCCGGATTAGTGGCGGAATTAAAACTACTTGAAAACTTTTCCATACAACCAGAGCTTTTATATTCCTCTCAAGGTGCAAAGGTGGACGGTTTAGGCGACTTTAATCTTGATTATGTTGCACTACCAATAATGGGAAAATTTTATCTTATGACAGATAAATTAAGTCTTGAGGCAGGTCCTCAATTCTCGTTCCTAATTAATGATCCTCAAAAAGCCTATGACAACCAAGATTTTGATTTTGCTGTAGCAGGAGGCTTAGGTCTTAATTTGACCAAAAGCATCTTCGTATCAGCGCGATATGTTGTTGGATTGTCAGAAGTTTCGAAATATGCCGAAGTTAAAAATTCAACCTTTCAACTTTCTGCTGGATTCTTATTCTAACAGCAATCAAAAATCCTAAAAAAACCATTCACAATCGAATGGTTTTTTTATTTATATTGGCTTACGCTTTAATTTCAAATATCTTACCCTATACCAAATGAAAATTGCAATAATTAATGGTCCTAATTTAAATCTCCTTGGCAGCCGAGAGCCCAATGTCTACGGGGCTATTAGTTTTGAAAAATATTTACAAGATTTGAGAAAAAAGTATGCTGAAATAGAATTGATGTATTTTCAAAGCAATATTGAAGGTGAATTGATTTCTAAAATCCAAGAAGTAGGCTTTGATTATGACGGAATCATATTAAATGCTGCCGCATATACTCACACTTCTGTAGGAATTGGCGACGCGGTAAAAGCTGTGAACACTCCTGTGGTGGAAGTGCATATCTCAAATGTTTACGCACGCGAAAGTTTTCGTCAGTCCTCTTACATTGCCCCAAACGCAAAAGGTGTACTTGTCGGTTTTGGGCTTAGGGGGTATGAATTGGCACTACAATCATTTTTGTAAAATTACCTATATTAAAAGTTAACACTTATCATTTCATGAAGAATTTATTAGTTGCAGTGCTCCTACTTACTAGCGGCATTTTTTTTGGACAGATTAAAGGAAAAGTCACTCAAAGTAATGGGCAACCTTTACCATTTGTCAATATCATAATTGAAAATACCTATATTGGTACAAGCAGCAACGCAGATGGTGATTACGAATTACCGGTGACAGAAACTGGAAAATACACCATAGTTTTTCAATATCTGGGTTATAAATCAAAAAAAGTTCCTGTCACAACCACCTCTTTTCCTTTTTCTCTCAACGTACGATTGGAAGAAGAACAGTATGATTTAAGTGAAGTTGTAATTAATCCCTCCGCCAATCCAGCAATCGAAATTATAAAAAGTGCCATTGCTTCTCGTAAAGAGAATTCGGAGAAGACCCAACGGTTTACTGCCGATTTTTACTCTCGTGGTATGTTTAAGGTGAAAAATGTTCCGAAAAGTATTTTGGGACAGAAACTAGATATGTTTGACGAAGTTTTGGATTCAACTCGAAGTGGAATTTTATATTTGTCTGAAACCATTTCGAAAATAAAGTTTCAGCATCCTGATGAAATGACCGAAACAATCATCGCCAGCAAGGTGAGCGGTGACGATAGAGGTTTTAGTTTTAACAGTGCCGCTTCAGCAAATTTCGACTTTTACGAAAACACAATCGCCTTTGGGATTCCTGCCATTTCCCCAATTGCAAATAATGCTTTCAATTATTATAAGTATGAATACGGAGGTTCATTTTTTGATGAGAATGACCAACAGATTCACAAAATTGAAGTTATTGCTCGACGCACAGAAGAGCCAGCGATGCAAGGATATATTTATATTGTAGATAATAGTTGGGCGCTTTACGGTGTGGATCTTGTCGTGAGAGGAAGCCAAATACAAGTCGCAGCGATCGATGAACTGCGCATCGTGCAGAACTTTAATTATAATAAAGGAAATAAATTATGGGTGAAGAATGCTCAGACTTTGGATTTTATGGCGGGAATTTTTCAGATTAAGTTCTCGGGACGATTTACTTATGTATATAGTAATTTTGAATTTCCAGAATCTTTTGAAAAAAAGACATTTACCAAAGAAGTTTTAAATTTTGACACTAATGCTAATAAAAAAGATGACGAATTTTGGAATAGTGTTCGTCCAGTGCCGTTAACTGAAGAAGAAGCAACGGACTATGTCGTTAAGGATGAACTGCAAACAAAAAGAGAATCTCAAGCATATTTAGATTCAGTTGACCACAAGAATAATAAATTCAAAATATTTGATATTGTTACTGGTTATTCACACCGAAATTCTTTCAAAAATAATACTTATAAATATGATGGTATATTATTAGGAATCGGCTTTAATACTGTGCAAGGATACAATTTATCAAGTGGCGTATCATTCACACACCGCAATCCGGACGAACTCACCTACACAACGATTGGAGCAAAGATAAATTACGGTCTTGCCGAAGATCGTCTTAGGGTAAATGGTTATGCGAAGCGTCTTTTTAATAATACTAGTAAACGTACCATCATAGTAAGTGGCGGAAATTCAATCGAACAGTTTAATCCCAATGATCCGATTAGTCGAATTTTAAACAGTATTGCTACTTCTTTTTTTAAAAATAATTATATGAAGCTGTATGATAAAACATACGGCAAGATTGAATATTCAGAAGAAGTTGTTAATGGAATTAAGCTTGATGTTTCTGGAGAATATTCTAGAAGGCAGCAACTTTTTAACAATACTAGCAAATCGATTGTCCGTAATAAACAAGGATTTACGTCTAATGATCCGCTAAATCCGTTAAATTTTACGGTACCTTTCTTTGAACCTCATCAACTAGCAGTAGCAGTGCTTGGAGCAACATTTAGATTTGGGCAGCAGTATTGGACACGTCCTGACGGCAAATTCAATATTCCAAATGACAATTTTCCCGTACTTTATGTAGGCTATAAAAAAGGATTTGCAGGAACAGAAAAAAAATATGAATTTGATTATGTACAAGCAAATATAGTGTACGATTTAAAATTGGGAAACAAAGGTCTTTTAGGAACAGCTCTCAAAGCTGGAAAATTCTTTAATTCTGATGAAATATCTTTTGTTGATTACAAACATTTTAACGGAAATCAGACGCATGTCGCACAAGCTGATCGATATCTTAATGTATTTAATCTATTACCGTATTACGAAAGTAGCACCAATGACCAATTTGTCGAACTTCACACGGAGTACAGCGACAATGGTTTTATAATCAACAAAATTCCTCTTCTTAATAAACTTGAAGCACCTTTGGTCTTTGGATTTCACAGCCTTATCTTGCCTTCGCAAAAACCGTATTTAGAATATTCTGTAGGATTGGATAAATTAGGATTTGGCAAATTTAAAATTTTCAGACTGGATTATGTGAGGTCCTATAAAGATGGTAATAGTGCAGATGGAATTGTTTTAGGAATTAAAATTTTAAATATGCTTGAGTAATTAAAGCTTTCGCTAAATTTTTTACCAAATTAAATCGCGATAGTATCGGAGAAGATAGAAATATTGAATTGAATTTTCATTATATTTGTTAATATAACCTTAACAAACCAACTTTAATGATGAAAAAATTACTTTGTTTTTTAGCAATATTGGCGAGCACGGCTTTAAGTTACGCTCAATGTGGTAGCACTCCCATTCCAAAAACCGCGTGGTCCATACATTCTTTTGATACTCAAGAAACTGTGGGCGAAGGGCCTAATAATGGGAAAGCTATCCACGCAATTGATGGAAATGTGGCCACTTTCTGGCATACGAAATGGAAAGATTTCACACCTACTTATCCGCATGAAATTGCTGTCAATTTAGGACAATCTTATCCCGTTAATGGCGTCACGATCAAAAGTAGGAACGACAATAATACCGCTAAACCAAAAGCATACGAATTATTTTTAAGTACCGACGGCACTGTTTGGACAAGTGCACAATCTGCAGGAAACTTTGAATATCCAGACACCAATGCTAATGGTCAAGACGCGACTGTTTCCTTTGGTGCAATTAATGCTCAGTACATCAAACTAGTTTTTACTTCAAATTATAATAATAGTGCAAGTATTGCGATATCTGAAATATCTGCAACTCAAATTTCGGGTGCTGGAGCAGATTGTGTAGCAACTGGACAAATAAATCAGTTGATGACTTTTGAAGCCATTAGCAAAAAATATACAACCGATGCTTCATTCAACTTAAGTGCTTCTACAAATTCATCACTACCAATCACCTACACTATAGTAAGTGGACCTGCCACTATATCTGGTTCAACCGTGTCGCTAACTGGAGTTGCTGGAAATGTTATTGTTAAAGCTACTCAAGCGGGAAATGCAACTTACTATTCAAAAGAAATCACAAGATCTTTTCAGGTCGTAGATCTTACTGCAATTGCTCCAACGGTTTATAGCCGTCTTACTGCGGCTACCAATATTCATATGCCAACCTTAAAACCGTATTTATTGTATGCAAATGGTGAAATTGACGAAGCACAAGCATTAACAGTTGACAATATCGAATTTCTTGTAGATGGCGTATTAATTCCATCTCACTTTAGCCAAGGTTCTTTTAAAGCTTGGTGGACGCCTGCAACCTACGGAAGTCATTCAGTAGAGATGAGAGCAACTGCTTCAAACGGCGTTTTAAATTCTAAAACAGTGAATGTAACTGTAGACAATGTAATGGCTACAACTACTGTTCAGACTTTTAATAATGATGTAATTGACTTTGGAACAATTGGTTCGCAATGGTTTTATGGAACTTATGTACTGCCGCAGTCTGTGAGTACTTACAATCAAATTATTGCAAATTTTGCTGTGACTTGCCCAAATGTTCCTGGAGGATGCGATGACTGGGACAGACTTGCTTGGGTGCAGATAAAAAATCCAGAAGGACAGTGGGTAGAACTTTTTAGATATATTACTCCTTACGGTGTTGCTTGTAGTCACTCTATAGACGTAACAGATTACGAATCGTTACTTCAAGGTGAAGTTGAAATTAGAATGTTTATAGAAACTTGGGGATCCGGTGGATGGAAATTGGATCTTAATTTAGAATATACTCAAGGTACTCCTACTTATGCATACACTTCGGTTGAAGAAGTTTGGCAAGGAAACTTTAACTTTGGAGATATGTCAAACCTGCAGCCAGTACCTCAGAAATCAATTTCGATTCCTAGTAATACAGAATCTGCCTCTTTTAGACTTGTAACAACTGGTCACGGTTGGGGAGGAAATAATACTGGAAATGCAGCAGAATTTTACAATGCTACTCATAAGCTAAAAGTAGATGGTAACGATACTTTCACTCAGCACTTGTGGACTACTTGTAATCCAAATCCGGATAGTTGTACAGGACAACAAGGAACTTGGCAATACAATCGTGCTGGATGGTGTCCAGGAACAATTCCTGCGCCGTATTTTTACGATATTACGCCATTTATAAATAATCATACATTTACATTTGACTACCAGTTTAAAACTACTTATAAAGATCTGTGCAATCCAAGCAATCCAGCATGTATTTCAGGTACTACTTGTGCAGATTGTAATGATGGATACAATCCTTTTTACAGAGTTGGAGGTTATATGATTTATAAAGGAAATTCGCCAGTTGAAACTTTAGGACAATATATTCCAACTGCTGAAACAACTGGAATTGCAGTGTATCCAAATACAAATAATGGAGTTTTTAATATCAAACTGGACAGTTCGATGGAACAATTTGTGGTAAATATCTTCAATGTTTCAGGACAAAGTATAAAAACTTACCACTTTAAAGATGCTGATCACCTAAATGCTTATCAATTTAATTTAAGTAATGTTGCCAAAGGAACATATTTTGTAAAAGTTTACAATCAGACAACATCCACTACTGCAAAAGTATTAATCAAGTAATACGTTAGAAATTAGAAATAAGAAAAATCCTGAGATGTAAGTCTCGGGATTTTTTGTTTTTGAATTGTAATGGAGAAAATTTAGTAAGCATTCTATAATGATCTAGGTGAAAATCAACTGCTCGTATTGGCAAGAAACAGAATTAATTGGGATTGGATTTCGCCGATTCATTAGCTGCAATAATACATTAAGAAGTGTCATCTTAGAATAACTTAAGGGGTTAATAGAACTAGACTTTGATCCATTCCTTTAAATGGTTGTGTGAAGTGCTTTTGCGAGAGGGATAGAAGTGAAAATCCTTTGTTGTGGCGTTGCGGAGCAAAAGCTACAACAAAGATTGGGAGCGAATAGCCCGACCTGAGCCACATTAAAATTTCGATGTTACCGAAAAAATTCTGGCGAAGGTCTCGCCCAAATAATTCTAAAATGAACTAATTATCCAAAAAAATCCCGCAATTTGCATTGCAGGATTTCAAATATAATATCGATTATGCTATTCTCTAGTAATTTTGGCACCCAAAGCGCGTAAACGTTCGTCTATATTTTCGTAACCTCGATCAATTTGATCAATATTCTGAATCGTACTAACACCTTTTGCCGAAAGTGCTGCGATCAATAAGGAAATTCCAGCCCTTATATCTGGCGATGTCATTACTGTTGCCTTAAGTTCTGATTGAAAATTATGACCAATCACAACCGCGCGGTGTGGATCGCAAAGGATAATTTTGGCACCCATATCAATCAGTTTATCTGTAAAGAATAATCTACTTTCAAACATTTTTTGGTGAATTAAAACTTCACCTTTCGCTTGACAAGCAACCACCAAAACAATACTCAATAAATCTGGCGTAAATCCTGGCCAAGGCGAATCAGAAACGGTCAAAATTGAACCATCGATATCAGACTGAATTGTATAATTTTCGTGGGTTGGAATAAAGATATCATCACCTCTTTTTTCAAGTGTAATTCCTAGTTTTCTAAAAACAGTAGGAATCTGTCCCAAATTTTCCCAACTGACATTTTTGATTGTAATTTCGCTTCTAGTCATTGCAGCAAGTCCAATCCACGATCCAATTTCGATCATATCAGGAAGAATTCTATGCTCACAAGAGTGAAGTTTTTCGACACCTTCAATAATTAGTAAATTGGAGCCGATACCTTTAATATCTGCACCCATAGAATTCAGCATTTTGCATAGCTGTTGCAAATAGGGCTCACATGCGGCATTATAAATCTGCGTTGTACCTTTTGCTAAGACAGCAGCCATAACAATATTTGCGGTGCCAGTAACACTAGCTTCATCTAGAAGCATAGAAGTTCCTTCAAGGCCATTGGGTGCTTCTACACCATAAAAATGATCTTCACGATTGTACCTAAAGGTAGCGCCTAGATTTATAAAACCTTCAAAGTGCGTATCCAATCTACGGCGACCTATTTTGTCTCCTCCGGGTTTTGGAATATATCCTTTACCAAAACGAGCTAATAGTGGACCGATAATCATAATTGATCCGCGCAATGATCCACCTTCGGCTTTAAAAGCTTCGGTTTCGAGATAGTTTATATCAACCTCATCAGCCTGAAAAGTAATTCGACCTTTTTCGTGTCGGTCGATTTTTACACCTAGATGTTCTAATAAAGTGATTAGCTTATTAACATCAATAATATCTGGAATATTGCTAATTGTAACTTTTTCTGAAGTCAGTAAAACTGCACATAAAATTTGCAATGCTTCGTTTTTTGCTCCTTGAGGTGTAATTTCTCCTTTAAGACGAACGCCCCCTTCTATTTTAAAAACTGCCATTATAAAGTTTTTGAATTTTAAATTATACCCGCTACTTAAATCCCTCTACTCTGAGTATTTTTTACTGCTTGCGAGGATTGATTTTATGCGTTGGATTATGCGGTTTGTTTGTCTTAGATATTTTTGGTTTAACCGTAGTTGAAGTTGTAGAGGTTTTATTGCTTATTCTTTTATTAGTCCGCAGTAAATCGGATGAATTTAAAAGCTCTTCGCTGCTTTCTATAAGATTAATTTTACCATCAGACAATTCATAGAGATGTTCAAAGATTACATCATCTTTCACGGTATCCTTATTCCAGCTCAAGTAAGATTTTTTCATGTGATTGGCAATGACCTTGATAAGTGCCGTTTTCATGTCGCTATCCTCCCATTTATTAGCAACATCTATCATATACTTGATATTATTGCCATAAAAACGGTATTTTGGAAAATTCTGAGGATATTCCAGTTTATCTGGTCTGAGTTGCAAAACTTCTCTAGATGGAATTGGGTACGGCGAATCAACGTCAATCTTAAAATTTGACATTATAAATAATTGATCCCATAATTTATGCTGAAAATCTAAAACATCTCTGAGGTGAGGGTTTAAATTTCCCATTACTTGAATAATGTAATTTGCCGTTTTATTACGTTCGTCACGATCTTCAATAGCTGTTGCTTGATCTATTAACTTCTGAAGATGTCGGCCATAATCAGGAATTATTAAGTGAGATCTCTCCGCATTATACTCCAAGTGTTGTACAACATCACCCGCATTCTCTTTTTGATAAGTCTTAGTCATAAATAATTTTATAGCGATATAATGCCTTCTATAGCTGCAGCTAGCTTATATTTTTCAATTACAGCATCAGCACTTTCCATTTGAACATTGACAGAAACACTGGTGTAATTTTCGTTTTTTGATTTTTTTGTGTTGATAACAGCGCCCATATCATTAAAGATATCTTGTACTGCTAACGTCTTTTCATCAGAGGTAGGAACAATAAATTTAAATAAGTATTCTGATGGCCAAGTGCTGCTCTTTTCGAGTTCGCCTTTTAGTCTCTCGAAAAATTCGTTTAATTTCTGATCCATAGTTTTGATTATAATCACAAATATACAAGATTTTGCCCGAAAATTAAATTATATGGTGTTTAGAAATAATTTTCTTCAAACGCTTTGAAGCAACAAATCTGCAAATCCTGCTGGCAACTTGCCATCTACAATTTTCAATACCAATCCCCATTCCATTAATCCCCATTTCGCAATTCAATCTCTACTTTCCCCTCTCCAATTACCAATCCCCACTTCCGAATCCATAATTTCTATTCCCCATTCTCCATTTGGGCGAGACCTTCGCCAGAGCTTTTCCGTAAAAATCGATAATTCTCTGTGGCTCAGGTCGGGCTGTCTGTTCCCAATCTTTCTTGTAACTTTTGCTCCGCAAAGCCACAAGAAAGGATTTACACGTCCATCCCTCTCGCAAAAGGAAGAAATCTAAAAAATTAAAAGTTTGAAGTCATCGGCAAGTAAATTTTAAAGGAACTGTACACTGCCAAACGATACTTGTACACTGTAAACCGTAAACTGTAAACCGTAAACTGTAAACTGTGAACTGTGAACTGTAAACTATCGCAAGATTGATCAAGATAAAATTTTCAGTTTCAAAATGTTTAAGTAATTTTGCACCTTATTTTTATTTACAGTGCAAAAACAATTAGTTGTAATAATCGGGGGTCCAGGTACAGGTAAAACTACCATCATTGAGGAATTGAAAAAACGAGGACATTGTTGCTACGGGGAAATCTCGAGAGACATAACTCTTGAAGCAAAAAAACAGGGAATCGATCAGTTATTTTTAGAAAATCCTATGCTCTTTAGCGAACTTTTACTGAATGCTCGAAAGGAGCAACACTTAAAAGCATCCGCAGAAGCTGAAGAATTTGTATTTCTTGATAGAGGTATTCCAGATGTACTCGCTTATATGCATTATATTGGAGATCCTTACCCTTCTTTTTTTGATGAAGCTTGCACGCAGCATCCATATGGAAAAATATTTATTCTTCCGCCATGGGAGGATATATATGAAAGTGATGAGGCTCGATATGAAAATTTTGAGCAAGCAACACTTATTCACAATCACATCAAAGAAACTTACGAGAAATATGGCTACGAATTGATCGAAGTTCCAAAAGCGGATACTAATTCGAGAATAATGTTTATCTTAGACCTACTCTCTAAGTAAAACTATGAAGGAGCCCTTAGAAATTTTAAAAAAATATTGGGGTCATAATGAATTCAGACCTTATCAAAAAGAAATCATCACTAGTATTCTTAGTGGTCAGGATACCTTGGCACTTTTACCTACAGGCGGCGGAAAATCTATTTGCTTCCAGATACCTGCACTTTTACAAGATGGTATATGCATAGTAATATCACCACTAATAGCTTTGATGAAAGATCAGGTGGACAACCTTACAAAAAGAGGTATCAAAGCACTATCCATTACCGCGGGAATTTCTCCAAATGATTTGAGTGACCTTTTTGATAATTGTCAATTTGGCAACTACAAATTCCTTTACTTATCTCCAGAAAGGTTACAATCTGAATGGGTCATCGAAAGAATTAAAGCACTTAAAATTTCACTGATAGCAATTGACGAAGCCCACTGCGTATCGCAATGGGGACACGATTTCAGGCCTGCATTTCTAAAAATTTCGGTCTTAAAGGAAGTTTTCCCTGACAAAACATTTGTGGCTTTGACTGCTTCTGCAAATGCACGAGTTGAGGAGGATATTAAAAATCAATTAAAATTAGAAAACCCCACCGTTTTCCGTCAATCCTTTTCACGACCAAATATCAGCTACAATGTTTTGGAAGTGGAAGATAAAATTTATAACATTTCAAAAATACTCAAGAAATATCCCGATCCAACGATAATATATGTCCGAAATAGGAAGATGTGCATAGATGTTTCTTCACAACTAAAGTTTCTTGGCTTTACTGCAACATATTTTCACGGAGGATTAAAAAATCGCGAAAAGGAAAATAACATGCAATCGTGGATGACCGAAGAGTCACAAGTTATTGTCGCTACAAATGCTTTTGGGATGGGAATTGACAAAGCAAATGTTCGAACTGTCATTCATATGCAATATGCCGAAAATATCGAAAGTTATTATCAAGAAGCTGGTAGGGCTGGCCGGAATGGAGAGCGTGCCTTTGCGGTAGTTTTGTCCAGTCCCTCCGATAAACTAAATGCCGAAGGACAATTTTTAAGCGTGCTTCCGGATCGAACCTTTGTTTTGACCGTTTACAATAAACTTTGTAACTTTTTTCAGATTGCCTACGGCGAATGCCCCTTAAACGAATTTACCTTCAATCTCAATAAATTTTGTTTAAGGTACGAGCTGCCAGTCCTTAAGACGTATAATGCTCTTCAGTTTTTAGACCGTGAAGGAGTTTTATCGCTTACTAAAGATTATTCGCAAAAAGTTTCTCTACAATTTCTGATAGAAAGTCGAGAAGTGTTGCGTTATATCAGTTTACACCCCCGAGATGAAGCAGTAATTCTTACATTATTACGTACCTACCCTGGAATTTACGAGTATGCAGTTAAAGTTAACACAGATCTTGTTGCCAAGAAAACTCCCACTACAACTGCGGAAGTAGAAAGAGTGCTCGCAGCTTTAAATTTAAATGAAATTGCTGATTACACCGCCCACGACACCGATTCTGCACTGATATTTTTAGAAAATCGTGATGATGACCATATGATTAATAGAATTGCAAAACATTTGAAAAGTCAGAATGCGTTAAAAATCAATCAAATGGAAGCGTTTGTACATTATGTAAAAGACAAAACGACCTGCAAAAGCAGGATTATTCTACAGTATTTTGATGAAAAAACATCCGAAAACTGTGGCATTTGTTCCTACTGTCGTGATCAAAATTCAAAGCATAAAATTGATTTAAAAGACATAAGTTTCCGAATGCTAAGTCTCTTGCAGATGCAGGATTTTGATTCACGAGAACTTGAAAGATTATTAAAGATACCGGAGTCAGATATTATTTCGGCTATCCACGAATTACTCGAACGAGAAAAAATTGTACTCACAAGCATTAACAAATACACCTTAAAAAAATAGATGAAAGCATTACGAATAATATTTATGGGTACTCCCGAATTTGCAGTGGGCATATTGGACAGTATATTACAGCACAACTATAATGTAGTTGCAGTAATTACAGCGCCAGATCGTCCAGCAGGTCGCGGACAGAAAATTAAATTCTCTGCGGTCAAAGAATTCGCAATACAACGGGAGCTTCCTGTCTTGCAACCAACAAACTTAAAAGACCCATCATTTATTGAGCAACTTACATCCTATAATGCAAATCTTCAGATTGTAGTAGCTTTTAGAATGTTGCCTGAAATAGTTTGGAAAATGCCCAAAATAGGCACTTTTAATCTTCACGCATCTCTTCTTCCTCAATATAGAGGTGCAGCACCTATCAATTGGGCGTTGATTAATGGCGATAAAAAAACGGGAGTTACTACATTTTTTATTGACAATAAAATTGACACTGGCGCAATTATATTGAGCAAAAGTTTGGACATTGGCGATAACGAAAATGCCGGATCTCTACATGACCGCCTAATGCTCTTGGGAAGTGCAGCTGTTGTCGAAACTCTAGATTTACTTGGTCGAGAAAATATTAATTTAACAATTCAACCGCAAGAGGGTGATTTGAAAACTGCTTACAAACTAAATAAAGATAACACAAGAATTGACTGGAATCAGAATGCAGTAACAGTGCACAATTTGATACGAGGTCTCTCTCCCTACCCAGCTGCTTGGACAAAATTTGCCGAAGAAACCAAAGAATATGATGTCAAAATTTACGAAAGTCGAATTTCCGATGTTATTTTGGATGGGAAACCGGGTGATATTAAAACCGATAAAAAATCAATGCTGATTAAAACTCGCGACGCCTGGATTGAAATTTCATCCATACAATTCCCAGGAAAGAAGAGAATGGAGATTGAATCATTTTTAAATGGCCAAAAACTACAAATTAGCACGAGAGCTTATTAAAATTTCGCTAGTAATTATCAATTCTTGTAAGAATTGTTAACATATTCTTTAACTTATCAACAAAAAAACCAAAAAAGATGAAAAAGTGTTGTGTAGTAAGGAAATCCTATTAAATTTGTTATCATTAACTCAATGTTTAACCAACACTAAAAACTATTATTATGAATAAATCAGAATTAATCGATGCTATGGCTGCGGATGCCGGAATAAGCAAAGGTGCAGCTAAGTTAGCTTTAGAATCTTTTTTGAGCAATGTTACTAGCACTTTGAAAGATGGCGGAAGAGTATCTCTTGTAGGATTTGGATCTTGGTCTGTTTCTGCTAGAGCGGCTAGAGATGGTAGAAATCCACAAACTGGTAAAGCAATCAAAATTGCTGCAAAAAATGTTGTGAAATTTAAAGGTGGTGCTGAATTAGATAATTCTGTTAACTCAAAGTAATTTAGCAATATAGCGTATAAAAGCCTTTTCTTTTGAGAAGGCTTTTTTTTATTTATCAATTTTTATTTGGATATAAAGATGTTTTTTTGCTAAATTTAAATAAAATTGCAACAAAATGACATCAGAAATACTTAAAAAAGGACAATTGTTAATTGCGGAACCTTCACTATTAGGAGATACCTCTTTTAACAGATCTGTTATTTTACTTGCAGATCATAATGATGAAGGCTCGGTTGGGTTTATAATTAATAAACCGCTACGTTATTCTATTAGAGATTTGGTGCCCGAAATCCACGCAAGTTTCAAAATCTATAATGGAGGTCCTGTCGAGCAAGACAACTTATATTTTATTCACAATGTTCCTGATCTAATTCCCGAAAGCATTGAAATTTCAAATGGAATTTTTTGGGGCGGCGATTTTGAACTTACTGCCCAACTGATTAATACTGGAGTAATAAAGAAAAGCAACATTCGATTTTTTCTAGGCTACACAGGTTGGGATGCACAGCAAATTGAAGATGAAATTCAAACTAACTCATGGATTATTTCCGAAAATTCTTCAAAAAATAAAATAATTGGAAAATCATCCAATAACTTTTGGAAAGAAAAAATTCTAGAGCTAGGCGGTGATTATCTAATTTGGTCCAACGCTCCAGAAAACCCGGTACTAAACTAAATTCAGACTTTCATTTAAATCCTGAAGAAGCTTCGTTGCAATAAAATTTTTATATACTTTCTTACGATATTTAGTAATAGGTTGTATTCCCGTAATTACGTTGGTAACAAACAACTCGTCAGCCTTTTGCAGATCGAATGGCGAAATTGTACCCTCCAACACTTCTAATCCGTAATTTTCCTTCTTAGTAAGCTTCAAGAGTTGCTTTCTAATCATTCCGTTAATGCAACCTTCATCTAAACTTGGGGTAATAAGCATATTATCTTTAATCATAAAAAGATTTCCATTGATTGCTTCTACCACGTTTTTTTTCTCATTAATGAGAAGGCAGTTTTGGAAATCATTTTCCTGTGCATAGATACTAGCTACCGTATTGATAATCTTATTGGTAGTTTTGAGAGTTGATAGAAGTTGTGCCGTAACAAAGAAATCTTTGTACAATTCTACTTCGTATGGATTCTCGTCCAATATATATTTGGCGGAAGCCAAAGACTTAGCAGTAATACTATAAGAGACCTCCCGCGATTGCGGAAGATATAAGCCACCATCATTTCTAAACATTGTAATGCGCACTCGCGCGCTTTCGCTACAATTGTTGGCTTCGGCAGTAAGCAACAGTTGCTCATCAAAGTACTCCATCGTAAAGTTTGAAGGAATCTGCATTCGAAGGATGCGCATAGATGACATCAACCGAAAATAGTGCTCCTCAAGCAGCAAGACTTTTGAATCAGCAATCTTTATTGTTTCAAAAACAGCGTCTCCATAGAGGAACGCTCTGTTATCTGTAGTTAATTGAGTTGTATTAGATTGAATAGTACCGTTAAAATTGATCATAAAAAACCCCGAATTTTGTTCGGGGCAAATATAAGTTTATTAAAACAATTTAGACAGATCCAATGACATGTTTTAAGTCAGCAATTTGGTTTTCCCAAAGAAGTTTAGATTCTTCAATTTCTTCTTCAAGGGCGTAATCAATTACCATTAGCGAGACGTCTTTTGTAATTTCATCTTCTAGAATGCGCAATTCAAAGTAAAACTCAGTGTCTTGATTATTATCATCAACCCATTTAAAGCGAACTTTTTCCCCGGTTTTTTTTGATGACAAACGTGCTTTCTCTTCAGAGTCGTTCCAGATAAAAGTAAAGAACTCACCTCTTGAATTTACATTGTCTGCAAACCATTCGCTTAGTCCTGACGGTGTAGAGATATATTGGTATAGTAATGCCGGCGATGAGTTCACCGAGAATTCTATTTCATAACGTTGTTTGCCTTCCATAAGTTCAATTTTTGCGGAAATATATACAATATTAATCCAACAAAAAAGCCTTTTGAAAAAAAATAATATTTATTTAAATAATGCTTGCAACATCTAATAATAGTTCTATCTTTGCACCCGAATAAATATTGACAATAGGTCAATAAAATGGCGAGGTAGCTCAGTCGGTTAGAGCGCAGGATTCATAACCCTGAGGTCACGAGTTCAAATCTCGTTCTCGCTACAGAAGTTAAAAAACGGTTTAGATCTCTAGACCGTTTTTTTTGTTTTATACTTTTTTTGGAAAATCATCATTTACTCGGGTAACTACATTTTTCCATAATCCTTCTATTTATCAGGCTTTTCGTTTTAAAGAAGTTTTTTTTTTTATTTCGGCGAGTCCTTTCGCCAAAACGACTTCGTTAAAACAACCTATTTAAGCTGGCTCAAGGTCAGGCTTTCCGTTCCCAATCTTTCTTGTAGCTTATGCTTCGCAAAGCCACAAGAAAGGATTTTCACTACTATCCTTCTCGCAGACTTGTGCGAGTATTGAAATGTAATGCTTGATTGAAAATCAAGCATTAATCCAAATCTTAATTGCTAGAAATCTCGATTTTAACTAAAACCAAATCGCAAAAAAAATTCAATTTAATTATTACCGATTTTCCTGCAAAGTTTTTTGAACCTTGTAGGTAATTGAGACTGCAAAAGACATTGAAGGATAAGTTGATCGTTCACATTTAATTAGATATTTCAAGAAGCCTCTCAAATATATCGATTCTTCATTCACCCAACCTTTCACCAACAATTAGATCTTGTATATTCGATAATCTTCTGCCCACCACTTAAATGTTTTTATCTGAATAAAAATCTAAATATCAGCAAAATAAAGGATATATTAGCACGACTTATTCATTGTACCGCGACATGGATCGCGATAGGAGGATGGGTACGTCTGCAGATGTAATATGTAATATGTATTAATGAGTTAGCTGCAATGAAAACAAAATACTAATCTATATAAAATGAGTTTTACAAGCGAACAAAAGGACGGTTTCTTTGAGGCAGTAGAGTCTATGAAAAAATATAGACGGGCTGACTTAATGGATGAAAAAGGTAGAAGCCTTCTGGAAAAATTATATACAGATCTTTTACCCAACGAATTGGTATTAAAAAAAGCCTTGCTAAATAACACTACATTTTTTATTGGCAGAAAAGGAACTGGTAAATCCACAATATTTTTACGGCTTGAACAGGAACTTAGAAAAAAGGAGAATTATCTTTCTTGTTATTTAGATGTCAAAACCATTTATGAAAAATCACAATCTCAATATTCATCAATTGCTAAAATAAAGGAAATAATTCCTGAAGAACTTTTCAATAAGTATTTGATTGAACGTACTTTTATTCAAAACACTTTAATTGCAGTTCAAGAGGAATTAAATAAGAAATATAACTCTTTGGGTGATAAATTTGCAAGTATTTTTATAACTACTAAGCCCGAAGCAGTTAAAGAAAGAATTGATGAATTACTTCAAAGAATAAGTGACAATAAGACCCTTGAAAATATCGAAATCCCACTTCTTAGAAGCATTACCTCAAAATTCAAAAACACAAATGAAAACTTTAAAGAAAGAGAGACAAAAGTAGGAGGAATAGAAGTATCTGGAGGCATTAAGACTGACGGAATAGAAGGAGGAATAAAAACTGACTCAGGTATGAGTTGGAAAAAAGGAACTAAAGATACAAATGAAATTGAAAGCGAGCTTTCAAGTGTGCTCCTACAAGTATTTCAGATTAAGGAAATAATAAACGAAATTAAAAGTATTTTAAGTATTTTAAAAATTGATCACTTATTTATTCTTTTAGATGATTTTTCCGAAATTGATGACCATGCAATAATTAGATTTGTTGATGTGATTTTGGCGCCTTTAAATAATTGGTCTGATGAGTTTATCAAATTTAAAATAGCAGCATACCCGGGAAGATTATATTATGGGAAAATTGACCCGGGCAAGATTGACACCATCTATCTTGACTTTTATAATCTCTATTCTCAGTTCGACCGAGATAAAATGGAAATTAGTGCGACTGATTTTGCCAAGCGCCTAGTTGATAGTCGCATACAATATTTCACGAATACAAATACTGATGAATTTTTTGATACAGATAGTCTTACAATGAACGAATATTACAGCCTTTTTTTTAAGGTATCAATGAACGTTCCCAGAATACTAGGATATATTTTGTCATTCTGTTATCAATCAAAAACAATTTATGATAAAAAAATAAATAGAACAGATATTGAGTCTGCTTGTCAGCGTTACTATGAAGATAAAATTCTAACATTTTTTGATTCAACAACCTACTCTCTTTTAAGTATTGATGAAAAAATATCCATACTCCAATTAAGGGAATTACTTGAAAAAATAACAAATAAACTAAGTGAAATTAGAAAAAAAATTCAAACTAAAGAACTAACGGGTGCTTCTTATACTCCTACAATACCCTATGCGACACATTTTCATTTTAATCCAGATTTAGAAAAATTTTTAAAAACCTTGGAGCTTAATTTTTTTATAAATAAGTATAATGATATGAGTGATAAAGATGGCCTTTCATCTTCCATTTATTGTATAAATTATGGTTTAGCTAGAAAGTTAAATATTCCTTGGGGAAAACCTGAAGGTAATCAATATAGAAAATATTTTATTGAAAGACCTTTCAGTTTTACCAAACTAATCGTTGAATTTTTAAATGGGTCAAAAAGAATTCAGTGTATAAACCCCGAATGTAAAAAAGAATATAGCATTGACGAACTTAAATTTTTGGAATTTAATAAGTTCAAATGCAATGTTTGTTCATTTCCAGTTGAAATGAAAGCCATCTCTGAAAATATAGCGCAAGAAATTGAGTCAATTGATAAAAGCAAATTTCTTCCAACTCCCGAGTTAAAAATTATACAAGAATTATTAAAATCTGTTGACCCACTTTTCGCAAGGGAAATTGCTCAGGAAATTGACTACTCGGGACAATTAATTGGCTGGCGAGGAAAAAAGCTAGCAGAAGACCATAATTATGTTACAAGAGTTAGGGAAAAAGAAGGTGCTCCTTATAAATATTTACTAACGAAAGAAGGGAAAGAATATTTTGAATAAAGTGAAATCACCAACCACTAACAGCTAAGGCTTCGTCGGCCTTCAAAAGCCAGACAATTAAGCCTTTGATGAACAGCCTGTATCGATTTTATTGAGAGGTACTCATTAAGATTTGATTCTTATGAAGTTGGTGAAAGACGACAGAGTAGCGTTTAATTAAAATTTCGACTATTAGTTAAAGAAGCATATCTTTATAATTTCGATTCCGTTAATATCTATTTCCTGCAAGTTTTTTTAACCTTGTAGTTTTAGTAGTAAATGAAAAAGTCTGCAATGACGAGAAGGCGTCCATTTACATCTAAAGGAAAAAGAAGGCATTACACCTCGACCAATCTAAGACCCCCATACGCAAAATATGAAATTCAGCCACGCTTAATCTTGCAGTAGATAAATCAAAATTTGATGTAGTAAAAACAAAATCAGTTTTAAGAAATTAATATATTAGCTTGAATATTTTATGTTATCTAAACAGACAAGATAGAATTATAAGATCTTCACATTAATCACATTGGCAATTTAAACGCAATAATATTAAACGAATTATGGTAATAGACGACATTTTAGTAAATAATAAAGATTACTTTTCTTTTGAAACATTCGTAATTAGTTTACTTAAATTACATATTGAAAGTCAAAATAAATCTTACCGGATAGTCAACCATAGCTCTCTTGGTGATGCTGTCGCAGACAGTGGATTTGATGATTTTAACGGTAAAACAATAATCGAGATTAAGCCAATACTCCAGACAAATACGATTCTACAAATTCTACATCATTTTCGGAGAAATTCTCTAAAAATTGATAATACGTTCGCTTTTGAAAATCTGCTAGTTATATCATCAAGAAAAATTTCATTAAACGCGAAAATTTTAGCGGAACAAATAATAAAAACACATGATTTATCAGGTGTTAATATAACATTTTGGGGTCCAGACGAGCTTAATAAAATTATAGCAAAACATAAAAAAGAAGCTACAAATATTGCAAACAATCTTTTTACAAAAAGACTAGAAAATGCTTTAAGCGTGGAAACCAAAGATTGGAAAATTGAAAGAGATGAGAGATTAAATGTTTTAAAAGACATTTATTCAAAGGGACAGTTTTCATTATTTTTAGGAGCTGGTGTATCTGCCAGTGCAGGTATGGCAGATTGGAATACTTTATTAAACTCACTTTTTGTTACATATCTAACCAACGAATTTAGTGATGATAAAAAAATTATAGAAAAAGATATCACTGAAATAGTTTCAAGATTAAATAATTTGGACGAAACATCTGCCATAATGGCGGCAAGATATTTACGCAAGGCATTGGTAAAGAACACGAAAGAGGAGACTCACTTTCTAAATGCAATTACAGAAAATCTTTATAGTTTGCGGGACAAAATTCAGCCAATCGACTCCACCTTACTTCATTCTATCACCAATTTATGTATGCCTATGCGAACAGGTGCTAAAGTTCGTTCCGTAATCACGTACAATTTTGATGATCTTTTAGAGAGAATTCTAGAATTAAAAAACATCAAACATCATAGCGTTTACATCGACAATGATTTTTGCGATCCTGAAGATTTACCAGTATATCATGTTCATGGATTTTTGCCAGAAAATAGAAAAAAATATACAGCTCTGCAAAAGAGCACATTAGTATTCTCAGAAGAAGGTTATCATCTAATTTATTCGGATTCATATCATTGGTCTAATTTAGTGCAGTTAAGTAATTTACGAGACAGTAATTGTTTAATGATAGGCCTATCAATGACTGATCCGAATTTGAGACGATTACTCGATATATCTGCACGCAATCTTGACAAGCCGCGGCATTTTGCACTTATGAAACGTATTTCACATTCAAAATTTTGTTATCAAAAGGACAAGCAAAAGAATCCTGATTTGCAAATTGTAAGTAACTTAAAAGCCGCGAGCAACTTTTTGGAAGTCCATCATAAACTTAATGAAGATTTAATGCGGGAACTAGGTGTTACTATAATTTGGTATGAAAATTATGAAGACATACCTCTCTTACTAGATAAGTTGAATATATAATTACTTTAATTAAAGTCAAAACTTCGGTGAACTTTAAAAGGGTACTAACTCAGCCTAAGTTAAATAGCCTGACAAGACTTCGATCGGGAGTACCACTTGTGCATCCATCCTTATGGAGTTGTCGTAAAAAAGTTACGACAGTTACAAGTAGATTAATAAACTACTTTTTTGGGAATATTATGATTAATTGTTTTCTCGTGTTTCCCATCACTTTAGTACATAAGTACACTTATCCGTACCAAGTTAACATAGTTGGGTTACAAATTTTTAATATTGTCAACATACCATATAAGCAGACTTGCGTATCAAATTGTACAGTCGTGCGGTAATAACCACAAAATGAAACTTTTCAATTTCTCATTGCTACTGCCTCAGGTTTTCTCTACGACAGGTGTTAAATTTCTACAAGTGCAACACCCCAACTAAACGCAATTTACTAAGTGCAAGAATTCCAAATTCTATGTTTTTAATTTTTTTATTACATAAACTTAACTTTTCTCATGGAAATTTCTGCGAGAAGGATAGAAGTGAAAATCCTTTATTGTGGCGTTGCAAAGCAAAAGCTACTATAAAGATTGGGAACGAATAGCCTGACCACCGCCTCCCAAAACAATCTACTTTAGCGAAAAAGTTCTGGCGTTGGGCTCGCCCAAAAAAAAAACCTGCATAGAGAAATTCACATCTTATATTGAACATTAAAAAAGGCTGCTCATCTCTGAACAGCCTTGCTTTATTTTAGCTAAAACTTCTTTTATTCTAATATTAAAACACAATCATCCTGCTCTACCATTGAGTTTTCACCTAGCACAACGCGTTTCACAATTCCTGATTTATTTGCGCAAATACTGGTCTCCATTTTCATGGCTTCGATAACAAACAAAGGACTGTCCTTCTCTACTTTGTCACCTTCGTTAACCAAAATCGTTACTAATTTCCCTTGCAATGGCGCACCAATATCGTTAGGTCCAATAATTTTTGCATGACTAATTTTAGTTGATTGTACCGCATTGTCCTTTACAATTATATTACGCGTCTGACCATTGATTTGGAAAAATACTTCTCTAAAACCTTCTTCATTGGCATCACCCATATGACGGAATTTAATTAGAAGATTTTTACCAGAATCGATGTTCACCAACATTTCCTCGTTGGTTTTCATCGGGTAATAAAACATTGGCGTTGGCAGCACTTCTACTCTTCCAAAATGCTTTCGGAAGGCGTGGAAGTCGGCAAAAACTTTTGGGAACATTATGTATGAAAGTAAATCTTCCATCTTTAAATCTCCATCAAATTTCTCACGAAGTTTTATTAATTCAGCATCAAAATCAATTGGCTTTAAATGCGCATTAGGCTTTTCAGTGTACGGTTTTTCATTCTTTAAAATGATCTTCTGCAATCTTTCAGGAAATCCGCCATAAGGCTGCCCTAAATCTCCTCTAAAAAGCTGCTTTACCGAATCTGGAAAGGACAATGTTTCTCCTTTTTCTAAAACATCTTGAGCGGTAAGATTATTGGAGGTCATAAACAAAGCCATATCACCCACCACTTTTGACGACGGTGTAACTTTAACTATATCGCCGAATAGTTCGTTAACTACCGCGTAATTGTGCTTGATTGTTTCAAATTTTTCTTCCAATCCTAATCCGCGCGCTTGTGGCAATAGATTTGAATATTGTCCTCCAGGAATTTCGTGCTCGTAAACCTCTGCAGTTCCAGCTTTTAATTCACTTTCAAATGGATAATAATATTCTCTAACCGCTTCAAAATAATTTGAATATTCGTTTAGACCTCTTAAATCTATTGGATTTTCTCTCTCAGACCCTTGCAATGCTGCAACCAGCGAATTGAAGTTAGGTTGTGAAGTTAGGCCACTCATTGACGCCAAAGCAACGTCCACAACGTCCACACCAGCCTCAATGGCTTTTAGGTAAGTTGTAGATTGTATTGAAGAAGTATCATGAGTATGCAGGTGAATTGGAATCGAAATATTTTTCTTCAATTCTTTTATTAAAACCTCCGCTGCATAGGGTTTTAGCAGACCTGCCATATCTTTTATACACAACATGTGCGCTCCAGCTTTTTCCAATTGCTTTGCCAAATCAACATAATATTGAAGATTAAACTTCTGTCTTTCTGGATTTAAAATATCTCCGGTATAGCAAATACAAGCTTCGGCAAGTGAATTGGTTTTTTCTCTAACAATCTTGATACTGTGTACCATCGCGTCAACCCAGTTGAGTGAATCAAAGATTCTAAAAACGTCAATTCCGTTTTCGGCACTTTTGATAATAAATGCTTCGATGACATTATCTGGATATGCAGCGTAACCTACTGCATTACTACCTCTAAAAAGCATTTGTAGCAATACATTTGGTGCTGCTTTTCGAATTAATCTTAACCGCTCCCACGGATCTTCGTGCAAAAATCGCATCGTTACATCAAAAGTGGCTCCTCCCCAAACTTCTAGAGAAAATAGCTGCGGAAAGTTTTTAGCAATTCCTTCAGTAGCTTTTAGTATATCCTGATTTCGCAATCTAGTCGCAAAAAGTGATTGATGTGCATCTCGTAAAGTAGTATCTGTATAGAATATTTTCTTTTCGTTTTTGATATATTCTACAAATTTCTCACGACCCATTTCATTCAAAAGATCTTTGGTCCCTTTTGGATAATCGCCTTCGGCAATAGGTAAAATTGGTTTTCGGAAAATCTTGTTTGGATTGTATTCTTTAACATCTGGATGACCGTTAACCTTTAGCTCTGCAAGGTATTTTAATAATTTTGTAGCTCTATCCTTATTGTATTCAATACGAGGAATTAGAAGCTGTTGATTTTCTGGAATGAAATTTACAGTTGCCTCACCATTCCGAAACGTCTCATTTGACATTACGTTTATAAGAAAAGGAATATTTGTTTTGACACCTCTTATTCTAAATTCTTGAAGAGTACGTCTTAATCTATCCGAAGCACCTTTTAGAGTACGACCACTAGAAGAAACTTTTACTAACATCGAGTCAAAAAAGGGAGAAACTTTTACGCCCGAATAGCAACTTCCTTCGTCAATACGAATTCCGTAACCACCAGCATTTCGGTAAGCTATGATTGTTCCAAAATCTGGTTTGAAATCATTTGCAGGATCTTCGGTGGTGATACGACATTGTATTGCCCAGCCGCTCGCTTTAATATCCGACTGTTGATGGATAAAAATCTGATTATGAGTTAGTGGATGACCTGCAGCAATAATAATTTGCGATCTTACTAAATCAATTCCTGTTATTTCTTCGGTTATTGTATGTTCAACTTGAATTCGGGGATTTACTTCAATAAAATAAACATTTTCCTGACTATCAACCAGAAATTCTACTGTTCCTGCATTATTGTATTCGACATACTTTGCAATGGAAACCGCATATTCATAAAGTTTTGCTTTGGTCTCTTCTTTCAATATTGATGGCGCAATCTCAATAACTTTCTGAAAACGTCTTTGTACAGAGCAGTCTCTCTCATAAAGATGCACCACATTACCATGATGATCTCCTAAGATCTGAACTTCAATATGCTTTGGATTCTCAATAAACTTCTCGATAAATACTGTGTCATCGCCAAATGCCTTTAGAGCCTCGCCTCTAGCATTCATAAACGCAGTTTTCATTTCGTCTGCATTTCGCACAACTCTCATCCCACGACCTCCACCGCCTGATGCCGCTTTTAGCATGACAGGATAACCAATAATTTGAGCTTCAGTTAAAGCTGTTTCTACAGAATCTAATTTTTCTTTAGAATCTAATATTGTAGGTACGCCAACGGCATTTGCTACAACTTTTGCTGCAACTTTATCTCCTAATTGAAGCATTGCTTCAATTCTTGGCCCAACGAATATTATATTCTCTTCATTACAACGTCTGACAAATTCTACATTCTCAGATAAAAAACCATATCCAGGATGTATTGCATCTACTTGATGTTCTTTGGCTACTTTAATAATCTCTTCTATATCCAGATAAGGCTTAAGAGGCTCGCTTTCATCACCAATTTGATAACTTTGATCTGCTTTGTAGCGATGCAATGAATACCGATCTTCGTAAGTATAAACAGCGACAGTATTGATTTTTAGTTCAGTTGCCGCACGAAAAACTCTAATTGCAATTTCGCCACGATTGGCAACAAGTAATTTTTTGATGGTCAAGTTTCCGGACATAGATATAGAATTAAGTTGTGTTTTCTGATGAATGCGAAATTAGAATAAAATGTTAAATTATAACATCTAATGTAGAGAAATTAAATTAAAAATTTGCCGATTTTTAAATTAAAAAATATGGATAAAGTGAATTTTCTACTTATTTTAGGAAATAATACTAGCAAAGTTACTTAGTATAGAATATTTAACTAAATTATTACTTTTACAGCTATTGATAATCTAAAAAAATAATTTTGTAAAAGCAGTGTTAATTTGAATAACATCATTAAACTTTTAGATTTCTATTTCAGATTATGTCGTGCAGAGGATTATGATTTGTAGACAAATTTTTAGGGAAATATAGAATAAATTTCGAGCCTTGATTAGTTTTTCCTTGTGCGAAAATAAAACCGTTATGATTATCCATAACGCGTTTGCAAATAGAAAGTCCAATGCCAGTGCCCTTCTGCTGAGAGGCTTTCTTCAAGGTTCTAAATAGCTTGAAAATTTTGGTGGCAAATTGCTGCTCAAAACCAACACCCGTATCAGAAATAACAATTTTATAAAAGTCTTCCCTTGGAAATCGAAGTAAATCTCGCTCTTCACTTTTTTCTGATTCATCCAGATAAATCTGAATTAAATTCGTTTCATCTTCTTTGCCAAATTTGATGGCGTTGCTTACTAAATTTACAAAAAGTTGTTGTAGTTGGAAGGGCAGTCCTATAATTTCTGGCAATTGGCCGATTTCAATTTTTACTTTGTGCTCTTCTATTTCTAAAGGAAGCATATCTACAACCTTACCAACAAGACCTTTAAGATCGACTCTTTCAAAAATTTTTTCTCCTTTTACAGATTGTGAATAATTAACCAAGTCGATCATTAAGTTTTGCATTCGATTTGCCGCAAAACTTATTCTATCAAAATAACCTTGAGCTGCTGGAGAGAGCTTTTTAATTTCGTCTGATTCTATTCGCGAGATAAACATCTGGATTTTTCGAAGAGGCTCTTGCATATCATGACTTACAATATTATTAAAAGACTCAAGCTCATCATTGATAGTTTGAAGATTATTGTTAATTTTCTCCATTTCGAGGTTGGCAGAGTATTGCTCTGTAATATCGTAATTTACTGCAATCTTGATATGTTCGCCTTCGTCATTTTGCACATAGCTGCCTACCGCTTTAATATATCGCAACTCATCTACACCAGTAAAAATCCGAAAAATTATAGAAGTGGGAAGTAACTTATCAAATGACTCAGAATAAGTAGTAATAACTTTTCTTTTATCTTCGGGATGTATTCTCTTGAAGACCTGCGCTACACCCATTTGAAGATTACTGTTAAAACCTTCAACCGAAGACCAAAAATTATCCGAAAAAGTAAATTTCCTTTGCTCTACATTATACTTCCAGTGACTGATTCCTGCAATTTTTTCTGCTTTATTAAAAGTGTAATTTAAAAAACTCAGTTCGCTGTTCACTCTCTTCAATTTCTTAACATCAGAATTAATCTGACTTATAGAAACTAAAATTATAAACAATGCCAAGGTCACAATTAAAAATGTTGTTACAATTGAAGTCTGTAGCTCATAATGATGATTAATTTTAAATAGTTTTAAGTTAGTGACCTCCGTATTTACAGAAGCCCGTATATATTCTCGCAGCTGATCCGAAATAATATCTCCTCTTTGCAGCACTTCCGCGATTTTAATACTTTCTATTTTTGAAACATCTTTGGACTCATCCAAAACCAAATCAAATAATGCAAAGCGAACGTCAATCAATTTTATTAAACTATCATTAGTAACACCATAGGCTGTATCAACACCCGCATTTTCTATCCGAGTAAGGATGGGAAGAACAGAATTTTTTTGATAGAATCGCTCTTTGATATACGAGCTGTCTTTAGTTATAATAAAACTACGTAAACTAGACTCATTGACAGAAAGAATAGAAAGAACTTGCTCATATTCCATCAATCTCGAACTAGATTCCGACATAGCAACCACCGATTTCTCGAGGTTTTGCATTTGCTGAAAAAATACAAAAGAAACGTATGCAACTAAAAGTAAAGCTACAGTAAGGGCAATTTTGGCTATTAAAGAGCTGTTTCTTTTAAATCGATTCATAAAACATCTGGAGGTAGTATTTTAAAAAGCTTTACTTACTGATAGTAAGATTTAGTAAAATGAAAATATTAGCTAATCTCAGCACTCTCTCTTCTTTTTTCAATAATACGTTTAAACATTGATGGTGTTAGACCTGTGGTTTTTTTAAATTGACCAGATAAGTGCGCTACTGAGCTATAATTCAATTTATATGAAATTTCGGTTAGAGTTAAATCTTCTTCAATAATCAATTTTTTGGCACGTTCTATTTTCTGAATTATGAAGTAATTCTCAATTGAACTGAAGGTGTATTCAGAAAATAAGTTGGAAATATAGCCATAGCTAAGGTTGAGTTTATCTGACAAATAAACAGAAATGGTGGTCAAGGGCATATCTGGCTCATGAACCAAAGTTACAATGGTATCCTTTATTTTCTGTATTAATTGATTTTTAGGATTGCTGATTAATTCGATACCGTACTGCGACAAATCAGATTCCAACGCGGCAAGTTGCTCATTTGCTATTTGTTTCTTAATTGTCACTTCGCTGCTGTTTAACAATTCGAAGTCAATTCCACGGGCTTCAAATTGCTCTTTTACAATTGCTTGACAGGCTGTGTTGGTGTCTATTTTTATATAAAATTTCATAGTGTTAAACTGGTTTATTTAGGATTTAAATGTACTATAATTATTTCTGCAAATCAACTTGAAAAAAAGTTCTATTTAATTTTTGAACAAAAAAAAAGAAACTATGTTTCATAGCTTCTTCATTAATTTGCGGGATAATACTATTATTTAATAAAAAGACTCCACTTTATCAGAATCTGGTTTAATCTTGATGGCATGTAAGAAATTTTTAAAAATATCTATCCCTTTATTCTTGATAACTTCAGGATATTTAACCGTGGCACTCGTTATTGCCGATTGCATTACAAAACCTAAAATCTTTTTCAATGGACCTTGTAGTGATCCTAGTAACACTTTGTTGGCAAGAAAACCTGTCCCCAAACCCACAACTCCGTGAATAATGTCATCTTTAGTTTCTGGCGAATCTCTTACAGATCTTACCACGCTACGCAAAAGATTAACAGGCTTCAAACTGTCTACAAATTCAGTTGCTTCCTCTTTAATTAGAAACTTTTCTTCTCGTTGTCGTATTTCTAGCACAGCAATAGCTTGAGATAATGACAATTGATCTATAATGTTTTTTTTAGTTTCCATATTTAATCTTTAAAAATTTTACGCACAATATAAGTGTTTACCTTATCTTTAAGCACCTGAGCTCGCAGTGCATAGACGATGACCGCAAATAGTAAATAAATACCTGAAACAATCATAAATCCATAATGCATTTTCCCTAAAACTTCTCCTAAATAAATTGCTAGACCAATACTTACAAATAATAGAAATAGTAAACCAAAGATCGCCAATATTACTGAAGTAAGAATGGACGTAGCTGTTTCAGCCACCTTTTGTAGGGCTTTTAATTTGTACAATTCAACAGAAGTTGAAACATACTGTTCAACTCGCTCGTATATTTGCTCAATTTTTGATTTATCTTCCATCATTGTATAAAGGTTATTTGAAAAATAGGGCGCCATTGTGACGCCCTTATACTTTTAAAAATCAGTATTATCTCTGATTCCCTTGACCTTGTGCAGCAGATTTAAAATCGTTTGCAGCTCCTTTAAGCTCATTCTTAGCATTGTCAACTAAATCTCCACCTTTATTTGCAAAAGAGTCAACTTTATTTTCAACTTTTTCTACAAGATCGTTGTATTTATCTTTAAGTCCGCTTACTTGTGATTTCATATCATCTGCAAGATCCTGACTTTTTTTAGAGATTTTTTTTCTTGTGTCTGCTCCTTTTTCTGGTGCTAATAAAACTCCTACTACTGCTCCAATTGCTACTCCTGCTAATGCTCCTAATAATACTTTACCTGATTTCATAATGTTTGGTTTTTTTGTTAATAATTTTTGGTAATAATTTTTTGGTAATAATTGTTTAGATAGTTTTCTGGTTTTAAAATCTTTTTCATAGCAATAATCCCTTCAACTTATCTCGTTAATCGAATTGTTATCTTAAATCAACATTACAAATATCAGCAAATTCTTGTCAGATTTTTTACACAATCGACTTCAAAATTTATAACATTTACAGATGCATGATATTTTGATGTTTTATTCAGAAAAAATCCTCTTTTCAAATGTGATAATGCAAATCATGAATTCTTTTCTAAGACTCATTGTGCTTATAGGAAAATATATGATTATTTTAGTGCCATATTTTAAAACTATGTTTAAACTGTTTCGAGAAAACATTCGAATTGCTTTCACTTCGATTCGATCACAACTACTGCGCACCATTCTCACCGTCCTTATCATTGCTGTGGGCATTACAGCTTTAGTTGGTATTTTAACGCTAGTTGCGGCATTAGAAAATACGCTGTCATCAGATTTTGCTACAATGGGTTCAAATACCTTTAATATTAGTAGATACGATTCGCAAGAAAACTTAAAAAGTAATGAAGAGCGAAAAATCAATCCAGTTCTCTCCTATACTCAAGTGAAAGAATTTTCAGAAAGATACAATTATCCAACAACGCATACTTCAATCTCATTTACAGCTACTGCGGCTGCTGAAGTAAAATATGATTCAAAAAAAACTGATCCCGAAATTTCGGTGTTGGGAGTAGATGAATATTATTTAGTAAATTCTGGATTACAAACTACTTTAGGTAGAAACTTTACTCGATTTGACATACAAAATAATTCGCATGTTTGCGTTATCGGCTCCGATTTAGAAAAAGCACTTTTTAAGGATGTCAACCCTATAGATAAAGTGATTTCTATTCGAGGTTCAAAATTTAAAGTCATCGGAACTTTAAAAGAGAAAGGTTCTACCTTTGGCAATAGCCAAGACCTGCGTATTTTAATTCCTATTCAACTAGCTCGATCAATTTATACATCTCCAAATATCAATTACTCTCTAAGTATAATGACGGACAAAAAAGAGTTGTTAAATCAAGCAGTAGATGAGGCTATCTTAACAATGCGACAGGTTCGTAAGTTAAATCCAATCGAAGAAAACGATTTTGGAATTTCTAGAAGCGACGATTTGATCAACAGAATTCTAGATCTTACGCAGTATTTAGGATGGGCCGCTTGGATCATTGGAATCATTACAATATTTGGTTCGTCAATTGCCCTGATGAATATTATGCTTGTATCGGTTACAGAAAGAACGCGCGAAATTGGGGTACGGAAAGCTCTTGGCGCCAAAAAAGTAACGATTGCAACTCAATTTTTTATCGAGACGCTAATAGTAGGGCAAATGGGGGGCTTTTTAGGTATAATATTGGGTATTCTTATTGGTTTTTTTATCGGCTTGGCGCTAGATTTCACCTTTGTAATTCCGTGGTTGGCAATTTTCGCAGCATTTGCAACAACATTTTTGGTTGCAATTGTTTCTGGTTTATACCCAGCAATTAAAGCTTCAAAATTAGATCCAATCGAAGCTTTGCGTTATGAATAAATTATTTTCGGCCAAAAATCATTCGGTCATTCCCAAAAATATCTTTGCGAATTTCGATGTCTCGAAATTTATAATCGCTTAGTAATTGAACCATCCTTTCGCCGAGATATTGATTTATTTCAAAATACAGTTGTCCGCCTTCCGAAAGACTTTTGCTGGCAAGTTGTGTGATTTTTAAATAGAATAACAATGGATCTTCATCTTCGACAAAAAGTGCAATATGAGGCTCAAATTCCAATACATTCTTATGCATTTCCTGCTTTTCTAGTTCACGAACATAAGGTGGATTGGAGACGATAATATCATACGTTTCAGATAATTTTGTAGTTTTTAAAATATCCATTTCGATAAAATTGACTTTTACCTTATTTATCTCAGCATTAACTTCTGCCACTTTCAGCGCATCTCTCGAAATATCAACGGCTGAAACCTCCGAATTATTTAGATTTTTTGCTAACGTAATTGGAATACAACCGCTCCCTGTACCAATATCAAGAATTCGTAACTGCTTAGATTTATTCGAATTATTTTTCAAAATCCAATCCACCAATTCCTCCGTTTCAGGTCTGGGAATTAATACTGAAGAATTTACTTTAAAACGCAATCCATAAAATTCTGTCTCTCCTAATATATATTGTATGGGTTTTTGCAATTGAAGTTGGTTAATTATATTTTTCCACTTTTGAATTTCGAGTTCGTCAATTTCAAAATCTGGCTTCAAAGCTAAATCAACTCTCGACATTTGATGAAAATTATTTAAAATCAAATAAAAAAAACTATCCACTTCCTGCAAGTCGTAGATTGACGAAAGGCTTTCGCGAAATTTAGTTCTAAAGTCTCTAAGTAACATATTAGTTTTATATAAGTTTTTGAAAGATATAATATTTTAAAAGATATTGTAAAAAGGATGCGCTTTGCAGATTGTATATTTGAGTTAATCAATAATCTTGAAAATGAAAACTGCCTTAGCTCCTATTGTTTCAAAAAATAGCCAAGTAATAATTCTAGGAACAATGCCTGGCGAACAGTCACTTTTGCAACAGCAATATTATGCAAATAAAGGAAATCATTTCTGGAGAATTCTATTCCAAATTTTTGATCACGAATTTTCTACCGACTATGAAGTCCGCAAAGAATTAATTCTCAAAAACAATCTCGCTCTCTGGGATGTGATTCAAAGTTGCGAGCGCGAAGGCAGTTTGGATAGCAAGATTAAAAATGAAGTTCCAAACAACTTTTCAGAATTTCTTGAAAATCATCCCCAAATTTCAACTATTGTTTTTTCAAGTAAAGCAGCGGCGGCATATTTCAAAAAATATGTTTCACCGCCGCCTCAATTAAAATATTTAACGCTTCCATCCCCAAGCGGTGCCAATGCTCATCTTAATTTGGCTGAAAAAACAGAACTTTGGTTAGAGCTTCTTTCCTATTTGAAATAATCTAAACTAATTTGAGAAAGCTTTCTGCAATTCTTCAAAACTCAATTCAACTTGCTCTGAAGTCGCTAAGTTTTTAAGTCCATATTTATTTTGAGCAATTTCATCTTCTCCGCAAATAACCGCAAACTGAATTCCTCGTTTGTCTGCATATTGAAGTTGTTTTGCAGTTTTAGCTTTGTCTGGATACAATTCAACCGTCAATCCTGCGGCTCTTAACTTTGTAATTGCCTGCATTGCAAACAGCGATTCATCTTCTCCGTAATTTAAAAACAACGCCTTGGCAACAGAATTTACAGTTTCCGGAAAAAGATTCAAAGCTTCTAGCACCAAATAAATTCGGTCTAAGCCGAAGGAAATTCCAACACCACTAATGTTTTTCAATCCAAAGATCCCGGTCAAATCATCGTAACGACCTCCACCACCAATTGACCCTAGACCTACAGAAGCTGGAGCAGCTACTTCAAAAATAGCTCCTGTATAATAATTTAATCCTCTGGCAAGAGTAACATCAAGATCCAAAACAGTTTTGCCAAGTCCTAAAGCTTGAATTTTAGAACAGATAAAACGAAGTTCTTCAACTCCTTTTGTGCCTTCTTCAGATTCAGAAAGCAGTTTTGCAAGTTCCTCCAATTTAGATTCGATAGAACCCGAAAGGTGTAACAATGGACGGATTTTCTCAATTGCCGTTTCAGAAATTCCTTTTTCAAGCATTTCTTTTACCACTCCATCTTCACCGATTTTGTCTAATTTATCCAGCGCAACCGTAAAGTCGATTAGCTTATCTTTCGCACCAATTACTTCGGCAATTCCAGCTAAAACTTTTCGGTTATTTATTTTTATTACTACGCCGTCAATCCCCAATTCAGTAAAAACTGCGTCGTACAATTGCACTAACTCTACTTCTT
This sequence comes from Flavobacterium ardleyense, assembly GCF_033547075.1. NCBI lineage: Bacteria > Pseudomonadati > Bacteroidota > Flavobacteriia > Flavobacteriales > Flavobacteriaceae > Flavobacterium > Flavobacterium ardleyense. The sequence goes on from NZ_CP137891.1 coordinate 3,182,304, forward strand.
GCCAAAGCGAAGCCGAGCCTACAACGTCAGCGTCACATTGAAAAAATTCTCTAAATCTCCCTTTTTGTGGTCTATCCGCACGCCAAACTGGCTGAATTTGATAACGCTTAAAAGGAAACGTAATTTCATTTTGATGCTGCACAACATAACGCGCAAACGGCACAGTCAGATCATAACGAAGTGCCTTTTCAGAAATGGAAGGAGTCAATTTTGTACTGTTTTTCTCATTCAAAAATTGCTCATTCGCTTTCGCCAAATAATCGCCAGAATTCAAAATTTTAAAAATCAAACGATCGCCCTCTTCTCCATACTTTCCCATCAAAGTGTCAGAATTTTCAAACGACGGAGTTTCAATTGGATTAAATCCAAATCGCACAAAATGGCTTTTAATAATGTCCATTATATAAGTACGTTTTACAACTTCTGAAGGTGAAAAATCTCTAGTTCCTTTTGGTATGCTTGGTTTCTGTGCCATAATAAATTAAATTGTGCTGCAAATATCGTGTATTTTTATTTGCCTTCAATTGTCCTTGGCATTGCTTTTAGATTTTAAAGTATTTTTTTGCTTTCGCTAAATTTATAATGACATTTTCAATTGAAAATACCCGAAAAGCAACAGCATTTTGACATTTAAACCTATTTTTGTAAAGTGAAGAATTCAGAAAAATATATGCAGCGCTGTTTGCAACTTGCCAAAAATGCTTTGGGAAACTGCTATCCAAATCCGATGGTGGGAAGTGTGATTGTGTATAATGGCAAAATCATCGGCGAAGGTTGGCATCAAAAAGCAGGCGAAGGTCACGCCGAAGTTAATGCAATTGCTTCGGTGAAAGACAAAAATTTATTGACCAAATCTACTTTGTACGTAAATCTTGAGCCTTGTAGCCATTTTGGAAAAACGCCACCTTGCAGTGATCTTATTATACAACATAAAATTATAAAAGTTGTAATTGGCATAATCGATTCGCATTCGAAAGTTTGTGGCGCGGGAATTCTGAAGTTACAAAATGCAGGAGTTGAAGTCGAAGTTGGCGTTCTCGAATCAGAATGTTACGAACTCAACAAACGCTTTTTTACATTTCATAACAAAGAGAGACCTTATATAATTCTCAAGTGGGCCGAAAGTCGTGACGGATTTATTGCTCCAGATAAAAGTCAGCGAGAGAAAATCGAACCTGTTTGGATCAGCAATCCAATTTCACGTCAACTTGTTCACAAATGGCGAACCGAAGAACAAGCGATTTTGATTGGAACAAATACCGCTCTTGATGATAATCCAAGTTTGAACGCTAGAGATTGGAAAGGAAAAAGTCCGGTTAAAATTTTAATTGATCGCCAAGGAATTGTTCCGCCAAACGCAGCTATTTTTAATTCCGCTTCCGCGAAAACGATTCTGATTACTCAAAATTTGGATATAGCGTCGGCCGAAGGAATAATCATAGAAACTGTCACTCCAGGAGATTTGTTGCCACAACTATTGGCAATTTTGCGAAAGCACAATATCCTTTCGGTAATTGTTGAAGGTGGAAAACACACTTTACAAACTTTTGTAGATGCAGATCTTTGGGACGAAGCCAGAGTTTTTGAAGGTCAAATTGATTTATCAACTGGGATTAGCGCTCCAAATATCAGTGGAAAACTAAAATATACCGAAAATATATTAACTGATAAATTATCAGTTATGCTAAACTCAAATCAATCTTGGAAGAAATAGATACTTACAATACCATTGAGTTTGAAGCCGAGCCAATATTATTCAAAGAGAAAAACAGCAAATTCTTCGGCTATGCATTTCCAATCGAAAATGAGGACGATGTAAAAGCGCATCTCGAAATTCTACGCAAGAAACATCCAACTGCAGGGCATTTCTGTTACGCTTATCAAACTGGTACCGACACCAAATACTTTCGTGCAAACGACGACGGCGAACCTAGTAATTCAGCAGGAATGCCTATTTATGGTCAAATTCAGTCATTTGACGTAACTAACATTCTAATTGTGGTAGCAAGAATTTTTGGCGGAACAAAGTTGGGGGTTGGCGGACTTATCTCTGCTTATAAAACGGCGGCTCAACTAGTTTTAGAAAATTCCGAAATCGTCCAAAAGACAATTGATATACATTTCCTACTTTCCTTTGACTATGCGGTCATTAACAAAGTAATGCGTATTATTAAAGAAAAGCGATTGGATGTTATTTCTCAAACGATGGAAATGCGCTGTTTAATCGAAATAGCAACGCGCAAAAAGAATGCTGAGCAAGTTTTAGAGAGTTTCCAATCGTTGCACGAAGTTGAATTAAAAATAAAGGAATAACCTTTGTAATATTTTACTATTCAATTTTGTCAAGAATCTCTTTTATATAATCGGGCGCGGCTGTTGCGCGACCTGTTTTCATGTCCACAAACACCAAAAGAAAGCTCGCTGTTGTTAATAACTCATTTTGCTCATTGCGAATTTCGCAATCAAATTCAATCTTCACAGAACTTTGTGACTTGAAGGCAGTTTTAATGGTCAGAATGTCATCATATCGTGCAGATTTTCTGTAATTCAAATTCAAATTTACAATCGGCAACGCAACACCTCGCTCCTCCATGCTTTTGTACGAAATCCCTTGACTTCTAAGCCATTCCACTCTTCCGATTTCAAAATAGGGTAAATAATTAGCGTGATAAACCACACCCATTTGGTCTGTTTCTGAATACCTTACGCGTACCTCTGAAAAATGCTCTCTCATAATTTATTTTGGTTTTAAATTAGCTGAATTTTTGACTCCTTACGACTTTATTTTAATTAAATCAACCAGCTGAAAATTTTTTTTTA